>CAYGPX010000001.1:0-28878 GCA_964351935.1 uncultured Rickettsiales bacterium
TGGCACTATCTCACTCTGTTGGCGGCTTATTTTTGCACCTAAAGAAGTGCTGGATTATGTTGTTGCACATGAAGTAGCCCACTTAGTTGAAATGAATCATAGCTCCGAATTCTGGCAGTTAGTTTCACAGCTTGACGTTCACTACAAAACACACCGAAAGTGGCTTAAAACCAAGGGTCATGAGCTTTGGCGCTTTGGAAGATAAGCACTAATCCACATACTTATACATTTTTATTCCTAGCATTTTTCCCTAACTTGGGATAAAATGAGAGAAGGGATTGATACATAAGTTTTTTCGGAGTGGAAATGTGCAGGCAGAACGCAGGCTCAGCCAGAGACTCATTAATTATTGGCGCTCTCTAAGCGAATTACATAAAAAACCACCAACTGAAGTGGATGTTTCGCCTGAGTTACTCTCGGATATCTGGCAACATTGCTTTGTAATAAAGCAAGGCGTAAAGGGAAATCCGATGGGTTTTCGCTATTGCTTTATGGGCAAGGCCATCACCGAAGAATGCATGAAATCTTTTCCACATACACGCAGGTTTTTAGAGCATGTGTTGCAATTGCACGATTCTGCCGCAATCGAAGCAGAAAAGGCAATTGAAACGCAAGCACCCGTTGAAAATAATGGCTCTTATCACGATAAAGAAAGCCAGAAAACTTTTCTTTATCGCAGGTGCTTTGTGCCCCTAAGTGATGAGAATGGTGAAATAAATGCAGTATTGGGTGGTTTTCGTTGGAAAATAACACCTTACGCTGAAGTTTAAACAAAAAATTAATACTTTATTAATCTGTTCAAGGTAAACTTGTAGATTGCTGGGATTGAGTGACGATGCAAAGACTTGCTGTTGAGTATGGAGATACGTTAAGTATGGCCAATGTAGAATCAATGCAACCAGGCAATGGTGACGGCACATTTTCCTCTATGTGGGGTAATGATGACTCTGATGTTTTTTACAACCAAAGCTTTGATACTCTTGAGTTGCCAAAATTGCAGCTAAAGAACTCACCTCAGCATGAATATCTTATTTATTCAAATAATGTTGAGTTTGAAGTTGTGCAGGCTAAAACTGCGCTAGAAGCTATCCGCCAATCAAGTATTACAGCTCCCTATAAGATTGTGCATACGGGAAATCGGCTTGCGGCAATCATCGGAGGCGAGAAACTAAAAGCAGCTGTGGATACTTCAACAGGCACTTCTGACAAAGAGGAGCAAGAGCAACTCGAGCACGCTACAGCAGATGTAACCTCAACACCACAAGAGGAAGCACCTCAACTAACGCAAGCTGCAGCAGAAACAACCTCTACTGAGAAAAAAGAGGTGATTCAGCCTGAGCAAGCTGCAACAGATACAGCCAGCCCAGCACCATAAAAAGCGTTTACATTTCGTTTAAGCTGAATATAGTTTGGCGTTATGATAAAACGCTCAGCCATTGATGAAATTTTCCAACGTTTTTGTAACGCAAATCCAGAACCAAAAACGGAGCTAGACTACGTCAACCATTACACTTTATTAGTCGCAGTAGTACTTTCAGCGCAGGCTACTGATGTAGGCGTAAACAAAGCAACAAAAGCATTATTCCAAACAGTTGACACTCCCGAAAAAATGCTAGCACTGGGTGAAGAAGGCCTTCGCCAGCATATTAAAACCATCGGGCTTTTTAACAGCAAAGCCAAAAATGTGATTGCACTCAGCAAAGCACTTATCGAACAGCATGAAGGCAAAGTGCCTGAAGATTTTTCTGCACTGGTAAAGTTACCCGGCGTTGGTATAAAAACAGCGAATGTAGTGCTTAATTGTGCTTTTGGTCACCCAACTATTGCGGTAGACACCCATGTCTTTCGTGTTAGCAATCGCTTAGGGCTGGTGCACACAAAAACACCAGAACAAACTGGCGAACCACTCTTAAAAGCCATTCCTAAGAAATGGCAACAACATGCACATCATTGGCTTATTTTACATGGGCGTTATGTTTGTAAAGCACGAAAACCTGAATGCTGGCGTTGCAGTGTTGCAGATTTATGTCGCTTTAAAGGGAAGATAACCGCTTAGGCCGTTCTTTCAACTGCAAAATAAGCTATTGCTTCTAAGGCATCTTTAAGCGCAGATTTGGGAAGATGGCTCAAACATGCCACTGCCTTTTTTGCCTGTATTTTGGCATAATCAATCGACTCAGCAATAGTGTTATGTTGCGTAATATAGACGATGGCCTGAGCGCAATCTGCTTCATTCTGCTGGTTCTGAACAATAGTACGTTGCCAGAATGCTTTTTCTGCATCACTTGCTTTTTGATAAGCTAAAATAAGTGGCAGAGTTGCTTTACGATCTCTAAAATCATCACCAACACGCTTTCCAAGCGCCTCTTGTGAAGCAGCATAATCAAGCGCATCATCTGCTATTTGGAATGCCTGACCAAGATACATACCGTATTCTCTAAATGCGGTTGCCGTTTTCTGATCCGCATCAGCGACAACACCGCCTACTTCGCATGCTGCAGCAAATAACGCTGCTGTTTTGGCATTGATAATTTTTAGATAGGTTTTTTCATCTTCTGGCAAGGTTCCTTCTGAAGCCAATTGCAGCACCTCACCTTCTGAAATCACCATTGCTGCATACGACAAAATTTCTAACACACGCACAGATTTTGGAGCAACCATCAAATTAAATGCCTTCCCCAGAAGATAATCTCCCACCAAAATACTGGCTTTATTACCCCAAATATTATTTGCAGTAGCACGGCTTCTACGAAGATCACTACCATCAACCACATCGTCATGTAATAACGTTGCAGTGTGCATAAACTCAACACTAGTTGCCAACGGAATATGATACTCACCCTCATAGCCACATAGCGCAGCGCATGCCAGTGTTAGCATCGGCCGCAAACGCTTACCACCCGATGCAATCGTATGGTTTGAAAGGTCGGGTATCAGCTCGATTTCGTTTTTAATTTCGGTGTAGATGAGCGCATTCACTTTCTCCATATCCGCATCCACCAGCTCTCGCAGGGCATTAAGCGGATTATGCTTAGGCACGATGTTTTTATCAGATGCTGAAAGTGGGCTTACAGGCACAGTCTACCTAATTATTTTATCTACTACTCGCCCCCTTCTAGCAGAACCTGCTGAAAAAAGAAAGCTTAGGCTGTACTAAGCCATAGAGAAACATATTTACATCTACCCTTTACTATGAAAGAAAACAACTATGGAACAGCAGCATCACAACTCAGATAGCAAGCAAGAGCATTGTCACTCTCATAGCCATCAACGTATTGACTGGCTGCTGTGGGGTAGCATAACTGTATGTATTATTGCTTATATTGCTTACCTCATAGGTGGCTTTGAGGAAGGAACTCACCTACAGCGCTCTGTGCATGCGGTGTTTGAACTGATCAACCGTATGTGGTGGGGCGTTGCTATAGGCATCTTGTTTGTTGGCTTACTTGATACGATACCACGCAACATCATTATGTCGTTTCTAGGCAATAAAAATGGGATAAAAGGCGTGTTACGCGCAACACTTGCGGGTGTGGCACTCGATTTATGCAGCCATGGCATCTTACTAGTTGGCATGAAGCTTTATGAGCGCGGTGCTTCTCTTGGACAAACCATGGCCTTTTTAATTGCTAGCCCATGGAACTCGTTTTCACTTACACTCATTTTAATTGCGCTTATCGGCTTTGGCTGGACCATGGTTTTTATTGCGCTTTCATTATTCATTGCTGTTATTTCAGGCTTAGTGTTTGAAAGGCTGGTTGAACGTAATATTTTACCAAAAAATCCTAACCAAAATGATATCCCTGAAGATTTTCATTTATGGCCTGAACTGCGCAAACATTTTCGTAAAACAAAATTCAACACATCATTCTTTTCTTCCATTCTTTTTGGAGGCCTAAAAGATTCAGGCATGGTGCTTCGTTGGGTATTTTTTGGTGTTGTTATTGCAGCTGTGCTTCGCGGAATGATGGATGCCGAAATGTTCCGCGAGTGGTTTGGCCCCTCTATGATAGGTTTAGGGCTAACACTTATTGCTGCAACCATCATTGAAGTATGCTCAGAAGGCTCCACACCAATTGCGGCTGACATTCTCACTCGCGCACATGCGCCGGGGAATTCGTTTTCTTTTCTAATGGCTGGCGTATCTACCGATTACACAGAAATTATGTCCTTGAAAGAACGTACAAAATCTTGGAAAATTGCACTATTCTTGCCGCTGGTAACTCTTCCACAAGTAATTGTTATCGGCATTATTTTAAATCAACTTTCTGTTACAGGATAACTTTTCTATGCTTACAATCTGGCACAACCCGCGCTGTACAAAATCTCGTCTTTCTCTACAACTACTTGAAGAGAAAGGACTAAAACCCACTGTGATACACTATCTTGAAACACCCCCTTCAGAACAGGAAATCCGCGATGCACTTTCAAAACTTGGCATTACCGCACGCGAACTAATTCGCACTGGAGAAGGTTGCTATAAAGAGCTAAATCTTTCTGCACCTTCTGTTTCTAATGACGATCTTATCCATGCTATGCATCAAAACCCGATATTAATTGAGCGCCCTGTCGTTATTTATAATGACAAAGCCGCCATTGGTCGCCCACCTGAAAACATACTGGAAATTTTATAGTCTATCTTGCTGAGTATCACTTGCACTGCAAATAAAAGCCGTTATGATGCGTGCAATGGTTAAGCAACACCTAAAGAAAACTTAGGATAGAACATCATTCATGTCGTTTTTTAGCTTTTCACTCACATTAGTTATTTTATGTTTTATTGGTTTTTCCCTCGGGAAAGGCAGAGTGATTGTGCTGAGTAAAGCGGATACTGAACGGATGCACTCACTTCCGAGTTTTCACGGCTGGTGCACGGTGCTTTGGTGCGCGATTCCTGCATTTATTACCTACCTTAGCTGGCTTGTTATTAACGGCTCAGTACCCACCACAGCCTCAGTTGGAATTATTATTCTCTCACTCATTGTGAGTGGCTGGCTTTGCATGCGCTTTCTAAAGCCGTCATTTCGCGCACGTCCACACGTGGAAATGTGGGGTAAAGCACTGTTATTTTTCTGCGCTGCTCTTTCCATTGTTATTACCATCGCCATTGTAGGATCTATCCTATTTGAAGCACTGCGCTTTTTTGATCGCGTTTCAGTTTTTGACTTTATTTTTGGTACGGTTTGGAGCCCACAAACTGCAATGAGAGCGGAACAAGCAGGAAGCTCTGGTTCTTTTGGAGCCGTACCTGTATTTTTAGGCACGTTTATGGTGACACTGGTTGCCATTTTGGTGGCAGTGCCACTAGGCATTTACTCTTCCATTTATATCTCAGAATATGCCAGCAAAAAATTCCGTGCTTATGCTAAGCCAGCATTAGAAATTTTAGCAGGCGTGCCAACGGTAGTGTATGGTTATTTTGCTGCCATTACAGTTGCTCCCTTATTACGCGATTTTGGCACCTCGATCGGATTAGATATTTCCTCAGAAAGCGCGCTATCAGCAGGGTTTGTAATGGGCATCATGATTATTCCTTTTATTCTTTCTCTTTCAGACGATGTTATTAACGCCGTTCCTCAGCGCTTGCGTGACGGAGCACTAGCACTGGGCGCAACACGCTCAGAAACGATGCGCACCGTCATTTTACCTGCTGCATTGCCAGGCATCATAGGCGCTGTTCTGCTTGCTATTTCCCGCGCCATTGGCGAAACGATGATTGTAGTTATGGCTGCTGGGCTTGCTGCCAACCTTACATTAAATCCTCTGGAATCCGTTACTACCGTTACCGTGCAAATTGTGACGCTTCTGGTAGGAGATCAGGAATTTGACAGCGCTAAAACACTGGCGGCTTTTGCACTTGGTCTGACGCTGTTTGTCATTACACTGCTGCTGAATATGTATGCGATAAAAATCGTAAAAAAATATCGGGAAGCATATGACTAAACGCGCAAAGAAATCTTTTATTAAAAACAGTGCTCGTGTTGCTATTAATCGCAAGCTCGCAAGACGCTTGCGTAAACGCCGTGAAATTTATAAGCAAATTGAACGAGGTGTTGCAAAACGACAAGCTGCAGAAAAGCGCTTTAGGTTTTACGGATTAGCAGCCGTCATTATTTCATTTGTTTTTTTGGCTGTGCTACTTAGCTCTATTGTTTCTAAAGGCTATAGTGCTTTTATGACCACTGAAATTAAGCTTGAAATTTTACTGGATGAAAGCGAGATTGACCCCAATGGCCTACGCACTTTAGAGCAAATTAATTCTGCCAACTATGGCACTATCTTACGCAAAAACTTGCAGGAAAAATTTCCTGAAGCATCATCTCGTAGCGATACAAAAAAATTATTACAGCTCTTAAGTAAGAATGCGAGCTATCGTTTACAAAAAGCAGTAGCGGCGGATATGTCACTTATTGGTAAGAAGGTTGAATTTTGGTTTCTTGCCTCATCAGATGTTGATATGTTTTATAAAGGCTCTATTAATGCGGATGTTCCTGAGCACATGCGCCGCATAAAAGATCAACAGATTGAGTGGCTAAACACCCTTGAATCACAAGGGCAAGTGCGCCGCGTTTTTAATACAGAATTTTTCACCTCAGGCGACTCACGCGAGCCAGAGCTGGCAGGTATTCTTGGCGGATTAATTGGCTCAATTTTTGTGATTCTTAGTTGTATGTTAGCCGCATGTCCTTTGGGGGTTATGACTGGTATCTATCTTGAATGTTTTGCCCGCAAGAACCGCGTCACCGAACTTATCGAAGTAAATATTAACAACCTTGCGGCTGTTCCTTCTATTGTATTCGGTCTTTTAGGTTTAAGTGTTTATTTGCAGCTGATGCATCTGCCTCGCTCTGCCTCACTTGTTGGCGGTCTAACGCTCGCTATGCTTGTGTTACCCGTGATTGTGATTACCACACGCACCTCACTCAAAGCCGTTCCTGCTTCTATTGGTGATGCCGCACTGGCACTTGGTGCATCGCGCATGCAAATGGTGTTTCATCATTTATTGCCGCTCGCCGTGCCCGGTATTATGACTGGTATTATTTTAGGTATTGCACGCGCACTTGGTGAAACAGCACCATTGCTGATGATTGGTATGGTTGCGTTTGTGGTGGACATCCCTAACAGTTGGTTTGATGCTGCTACCGCACTGCCCGTGCAGGTGTATTTATGGTCTGATAGTCCTGAGCTTGGCTTCGTAGAAAAAACTTCCGCAGCCATTATGGTGTTGCTGGTTTTATTAATACTGCTCAATGCGGTGGCAGTGTGGATTCGTCGCAAATATGAGAGAAAATGGTAGTCGAAAAATGACAAAAAAAGATTCCGCCCAGAAAGATGTTGCTCTTCGCATGGAAGCGAGTGACTTAAACGTGTTTTATGCAAAGAAGCAGGCACTTTTTGGCATAAGCATGGGTATTAGAAAAAATCAAGTGACAGCACTTATTGGCCCATCAGGCTGTGGAAAGTCGACCTTTTTGCGTTGTTTGAATCGCATGAACGACACCGTGGATGGCTGCCGCATTTCAGGAAAAGTGCTCTTAGATGGCAACAACATCTATGACAAACGCGTTGATCCGGTAGTGCTACGTTCTAAGGTAGGCATGGTCTTCCAAAAGCCTAATCCTTTTCCTAAATCTATTTATGACAACGTGGCCTATGGTCCACGCATTCATGGGCTTACTACCCATAAAGAAGAGCTCGATGCGTTGGTTGAAAAAAGCCTTTCACGCGCTGGTCTTTGGAAAGAAGTAAAAGATCGCCTAAGTGAATCAGGCACTGGCCTTTCAGGCGGTCAGCAGCAGCGCCTTTGTATTGCACGTGCCATTGCTGTAAAGCCGGAGGTAATTTTAATGGACGAGCCTTGCTCAGCGCTTGATCCGATTGCTACGGCTATTATTGAAGAACTTATTAGCGAGCTTAAACAAAAGTTTACGATTGCAATGGTTACTCACTCGATGCAACAAGCACGCCGTGTTTCTGATTTCACAGGTTTTTTCCATATGGGCAACCTCGAAGAGTTTGGATCTACCGAGCAAATTTTTGAATCACCATCTAAAAAGAAAACGAAAGATTATATCGCAGGAAAGTTTGGCTAGAAAACCTCCCTTTGGGGGAAAATACGACGACTCATTTCCTTTATTCAGCATCCATCCACCAGCTTATCCACAATATATTGTGAAATAATCTATAAAAACTATTCCATTTACTAAAAGCTTCATGTTAGAATCATTTTTAGGGAATATAAGGCTTTCTGCCTTAGGAATTGCAATGTTTTCAAAAACTGATTTATTTTCGCATAACGTATCTGCGAAAACCTGACACCATCTCCAAGTAGGACTAAACACAAGGGAAACACTATATATAGTGGGTCAAGCGATATTTTGTCTCTATATGTATATTTTTTTGTAGACAGGGTCTGCTCGTTAATGGTAAATGTGGTGTATAGCTAAAAAACACAACAGGTAGTTACCGGAAACATTTTTTTAACTATATATAGTAAGCGACCGTAGCTAAGGTAAATAAGGAAAAAAGCCATGAATAATGTAAAAACAGATATCTCCCGCGATGCGAATCTTACAGAATTTGGAAAAGCCGTCCTGACAGATCGTTATCTTTTAGAGGGAGAAACATATCAAAGCTTATTTGCGCGCGTTTCTTCTTTTTATGGCGATGACGATGCACATGCGCAGCGTCTTTATGATTATATGACCAGCTTATGGTTCATGCCTGCTACTCCTATTCTGAGTAATGGTGGTACGAAGCGTGGCTTGCCTATTTCTTGTTTTTTAAACGAAACCGAAGATAGCCTAACGGGTATTGTTGACCTCTGGAACGAAAATGTGTGGCTGGCCGCACGTGGTGGTGGCATTGGCAGCTACTGGGGTAATTTACGTGCGATTGGCGAAACAGTGCGCGGCAACGGCAAAACATCAGGTGTAGTGCCTTTCATTCGTGTACAAGATTCACTAACCTTGGCTATATCGCAAGGTTCGCTACGTCGAGGAAGCTCTGCAGTTTACTTACCAATCTGGCACCCTGAAATTGAAGAATTCATTGATATTCGCCGCCCAACTGGGGGAGACCCTAACCGTAAAGCGCTTAATATTCACCATGGTGTTGCCATTACAGATGACTTCATGAGAGCCGTGGAAAATGACGATATTTGGGAACTGCGTAGCCCGAAAGATAAATCGGTTGTATCGATTATGAAGGCACGCGATTTGTGGGTTAAGTTGCTCACCGCACGAATTGAAACCGGTGAGCCTTACCTGCTATTTACAGACAATGTTAATAAAGCACTACCTGAAAGCTATAAACAGCTTGGACTAGAGGTAAAAACCTCGAACCTTTGCAGTGAAATTACATTAGCAACGGGTACTGACCACCTTGGTAATTCGCGTACTGCGGTATGCTGTCTCTCTTCGCTGAACCTTGAAACCTACGATGAGTGGAAAGACAACCCGCAATTTATCGAAGATATCATGCGTTTTCTAGATAACGTGCTGCAGGATTTTATTGATACAGCTCCGCCATCGATGGCGCGTGCTAGCTACTCTGCAATGCGTGAACGTAGCGTTGGGCTTGGTGTGATGGGCTATCACTCATTCTTACAAGCAAAAAGCATCCCGATGGAATCGGTAATGGCAAAAGTATGGAATAAAAAGATTTTTGAACATATTCGTACCAAAGCCGATGAAGCTTCCGTCACACTCGCAAAAGAGCGTGGCGCGTGCCCTGATATGGAAGAAATTGGCATGATGGAACGCTTTACTCATAAGCTTTCTGTTGCACCTACTGCTTCTATTTCTATTATTTGTGGTAACTCGTCACCGGGTGTTGAGCCATATGCAGCAAACAGCTTTACTCAAAAAACACTGACAGGTTCGTTTGTGGTGCGCAACAAAAACTTAACAAAGCTGCTGGATGAAAAAGGCGAAAACAATGATGAAACTTGGTCATCTATTGCAACGCATGAAGGTTCAGTACAGCAGCTTGACTTCCTTACACAAGAGGAAAAAGATGTCTACAAAACCGCGTATGAAATTGACCAACGCTGGATTATAGAGCATGCTGCCGACCGCGCTCCTTTTGTGTGTCAGGCACAGTCAGTGAATGTCTTTGTACCAGGAGATGTGCATAAATCTTACCTGCATAACATTCACTATATGGCATGGAAAAAAGGCGTGAAGAGTCTTTACTACTGCCGCTCAACCTCTATTCAGCGTGCAGAAAAAGTTTCGCACAAAGTACCTGATGCAACACAGCTTAGCCTTAACCTTGAGCCAGCTGAGCGCCAATCGCTTTATGCAAACACTAAATATGAAGAGTGCTTATCCTGTCAGTAATGAGGTTCTCGTGCCTAGCTCTTTAAAGAAACTAGGCACTTAAGACACCCTAAGAAATGAATATGAAGGAATACATACGATGTCATTATTAAACGCAAAACCAATCTACAAACCTTTTTCTTACCCATGGGCGTATGAAGCATGGCACACACAACAGAAAATTCACTGGCTACCAGAAGAAGTACCGTTGGCAGATGATGTAAAAGATTGGAAACAAAATCTTAGTAATGACGAGCGCTTACTTCTAACCCAAGTGTTTCGTTTCTTTACTCAAGCGGATATTGAAGTGAATAACTGCTATATGAAGCATTATTCGCAAATTTTCCAGCCGACAGAAGTACAGATGATGCTTTCTGCTTTCTCTAATATGGAAACAGTGCATATTGCGGCTTATTCACACCTTCTTGATACTATCGGTATGCCTGAAATTGAATATACCGCCTTTATGAAATATAAAGAAATGAAGGATAAATATGATTACATGCAGCAATTTGGCGTGAGCACTAAGCGTGACATTGCTAAAACACTTGCGGTGTTTGGCGCGTTTACTGAAGGCTTACAGCTTTTTGCAAGTTTTGCTATTTTGCTAAACTTCCCGCGTTTCAATAAAATGAAAGGCATGGGACAAATTGTAACATGGTCGGTGCGTGATGAATCACTCCACACCAATTCTATTATCCGTTTGTTCCGTACGTTCTGCTCTGAAAACCCAGAAGTATTTGATGAAGAATTAAAGCGTGATCTTTATGTAGCATGCGATACAATCGTTAGCCACGAAGATTCATTTATTGATTTAGCATTTGGTCTTGGTGAAAGTGACATTCAAGGTCTAACATCGGGTGAAGTAAAACAATATATTCGCTATATTGGTGACCGTCGTTTATCACAGCTTGGCTTGCAGCCAATGTATCATATTGAAAAGAATCCTTTGCCATGGTTGGATGAAATTCTCAATGGTGTAGAGCACGCAAACTTCTTTGAAAACCGCGTGACCGAATATACTAAAGCAGCAACCCAAGGATCTTGGGAAGAGGCATTTGCCGATATGAATGCAGAGTTTGATAAAGATCCTACTAAAATAGTATAACGATTTCTCCTACTAGATAAAAAGGCGAGCACTTAAAATGCTCGCCTTTTTTGATGCAGATATTATGCTACATAACACAGCTAGATTTTAGGCATAATAAGGATAAAATAATATGGAAGATATTATAGGAAGCGTTGCTGCATTTTTAACAACAGTAAGCTTTATTCCTCAAGCAATTAAAACTGTGCGCACCAAACAGACGCGCGCACTTTCCCTTAAAATGTATGTCATGCTCAATGCTGGCATTTTTTGTTGGCTATTATATGGCCTTATGCTGATGAGCTATCCTCTCATTATTGCCAATGGTGTGAGCCTTGCTTTCACACTTATTATTTTATTCTATAAGCTTAATGAGAAAAAAACATAAAGCAGGTGGCTAAGCTTTCACTCAGCCACCCACTTCCCCGTCGAACAAGAAAGCTTATGCTAACACCATCGCCTGTGCAGTAGCATTTATGACCGATGCAATACGTATAGTTGATTGCACACCTTGTTTTCCAACACCTGCTTTTGTTACTTCATGAACGTGCGCATCCATGCACATACCACAGCCATTGATCGCTGAGACTGCCAAACTCATGAGTTCAAAATCAACTTTCTCAACGCCTGAGTTTCCGATAATATTCATACGTAAATCAGCTGGCAATTTTCCGTAGTCTTTATCACTCACCAGATGCACAAAGCGATAATAAATATTATTCATAGCCATAATGGTGGCTGCCGCTTTTGCGGCATGAACGTAATTATCGCCAAGATCTGAAAGCACATCTTCCTCTATGTGACGGATGAGCGATTCGTGCTTTGTTGCATAGGCAGATGCTAACGCAATTGCTTTTATTTGCACTGATGAAAGACCGGGCGCACCCTCCTCTTCTAATACTCTACCTAAATTTAGCTTAATATCCTTGGCGTACTCACCAAGGTTAGCGCGTAATTCTTTTACAGACATAAGAGATATTCCTTATTTTAATGGTTTTTCAACAACCTTGTATGAGAATGAGCATGAAACGAGCGTACTTTGGTTTTATCTTTTTCCCATAGCCAATCATGCACGGCAAACACACCAGTTTGTACAATCGGCTCAATCAGCCCAATGCCGATTGCAGTCAATAAGTCACCGGTTAAAGCGTAGGCTACCATGGTGGCAACAACAATATGCGTTGCACCGTAACTCAAAGTTTTTAAAAGCAGCTTCATGGCATCCTCCTTTTTCGGGGAGGCAGCGAGCACCACCTCCCCACCCAAATTTAGGCGGCATCTTTATCAACAGTCGCTTCTTGTAAATTAATGGTCTTATCACCCTTATTCCAATTACATGGGCATAGCTCATCCGTTTGGAGTGCATCTAGCACACGCAATACTTCTTTAGGGTTACGACCAACGTTTAGATCGTTCACCATCACAAAACGGATGACACCCTCTGGATCAACAATAAACGTAGCTCGTTGTGCTACCCCTTCATTTTTGTCGAGAATACCCAGTGCCGTCGTTAATTCGCGCTTCACATCCGCCAACAACGGGAATGGAAGATCTGTAAGTTCCGGCTGATGTTTGCGCCATGCCCAGTGTACAAACTCGCTATCCGTACTACCACCTAGCAATTGCGTATCGCGGTCTTTAAATTCCTCAACCAAATCACCAAATGCCGCAATCTCAGTTGGGCATACAAAGGTGAAATCTTTGGGGTAGCACAATACTACCAACCCCGTCCCTACAAACGCTCTTTCCTTCACATCGATAAATACATTATCAATATTCACATCTTTTAAAGGCTTATCCGACGTTGCTTTAACGTTAAACGCGGGGAATTTATTACCAACACCAAGTGTCATGTTTAGTCTCCTTATGGTTTTAGAATTAGTGGTTATTAGGTTCTTGTAGTAAATTAAATAGGCACGGCAGAGGGAGCATCTTTTTCTACTAATGTATGCTCTTTCGCTGCTTTTTCTTGCAAAATAAACTGCTTGCACCCATAGTCAGCGTCACTTAAAACAGCATGAGATGTTTTTGCCTCCTCAAGTTTTAGAAAACAAAACAAGTCATAGTCATCTAATCTTTCCATGATTTTTCTCCTACTTATCTTCACTATCTATGATAATCATACTATCGATAGCTAAGACCTATGTACAATCGATTGTTTATATGCTAACAATAGGTTTAATGAATAAAGGAGAGTAAAACCATGAACCTGCGCGATTTACATTATCTGGTAGCGGTTGCTGATTTAAAAAATTTTAGTCAAGCTGCCGAGCATTGCAATATCAGCCAGCCCACCTTAAGCAATCAAATAAAGAAACTGGAAGAAACTCTCGACATCACTGTTTTTGAGCGCACCAATAAACGCGTGATGCTTACCCCTATTGGTGAACAAATTGTTGCTTCAGCTAGGCGTATCTTGCGTGAAGAAGAGAATATCAAAAGCCTAGCCGAACTAGCGCACGATCCCTTCTCTGGCACATTCAAGCTTGGCGCTTTCCCTACACTTTCTACATATATTTTTCCTAAAATTGTGCCTTTGGTGAAAGAACATTTTCCTAAATTGAAACTGATTTTGATTGAAGAAAAAACCGATCAACTTATCCAGAAATTGCGCGATGGTGTGCTGGATGCGGCATTATTAGCCTTGCCGCTTGAAGATGATTATTTCATCAGTAAAGCGTTGTTTGTAGATGAATTTCTTTTAGCCGTGCCAAGCGAACACGTCCTTGCAACACACACAAAAATAGATCAGCATGATTTGACGCATCATAAGCTATTACTACTCGAAGAAGGACATTGCCTGCGCGATCAGGCGCTGGACGTTTGCCGCTTAAGTGGCCTTGAAGAAGAAACAGATTTTAGAGCCACAGGGCTTGAAACCCTTCGTCAAATGGTAAAAGCCGGTACGGGCATTACATTCATGCCTAATATTGCGATAAAAGATGGGGAAAAAGGCATTGCATACATTCCTTTTGCTTCACCTGCTCCTAGCCGTACCATAGGGCTTGTATGGAGAAAAACAAGTGCACGGAATATACTCATGCAAGCGCTAGAGAATCTTATAAAATCTGAATAAATTATTTCCTGTTTTACTTGAAACTACAGGCTAAAACACTATATACTATTAGGTGAGTAATTTTGTCAGGTTTTACTGGCAAGCATTACTTATAGTGTGAACGTGATAGTGTATAATCAGGAGATAAAAGACCATGCGTAACAGAGATGTTTTCTCAAATGCCAAAGTTGTTGGCGCTGAATATGATGAAGGTATGCGAAGCTATATGCTTGGCATCTATAATTATATGGGCAGCGCATTAGCACTGACAGGAATTGTTGCCTTTATAGTGGCAAATACTCCTGCATTGGCACAAGCTATTTTTGGCACACCACTAGCGTGGGTAGTGATGCTAGCGCCACTTGGTGTCGTATTTTATCTATCAGCGCGTATGAACAGTATGTCGCTGGGTAAGGCGCAAGCTTGGTTCTGGGCTTTTGCAGGGCTAATGGGGCTTTCACTTGCTTCTATTTTCCTTATGTATACAGGTGAGAGTGTTGCACGGGTGTTTTTCATCACGGCGGGTGCTTTCGCAGGCATGAGCCTTTATGGCTACACCACTAAGAAAGATCTTACCGGCATGGGCAGCTTCTTGATGATGGGCTTAATCGGCATCATCATTGCTTCAGTGGTAAATATCTTTATTGGAAGCTCGTCACTGCAATTCGGTATTTCTGTGATTGGTGTATTAGTATTTACCGGCCTTACCGCTTACGATACACAACGCTTGAAAAACAGCTACTACACCATGCCTGAAAGCATGAGAGGCCATGCATCCATTATGGGAGCGTTACAGCTTTACCTCGATTTCATTAACCTGTTTATCATGTTAATGCACCTATTGGGTAATCGCCGATAGGATATATGGTAGCAAAAATATATAAAGGGCGGAGAGTAACTCTCCGCCCTTTTCTTATGGTTTTGCCTAAAAACAGTGAGTTTCGCAATTATCATTTCTCTGTTTGTCTGTTTTGCTCAACTATAGCAGGAAGAACTTACGTGGAATGAATAGCAAGGGATTGATCGTCGCTGCTGCCAGCTAAATCACTCTAGAAATAACACCTCTATGAACTAGCGCGCACTACTAGGATAGTCATATTCAATGAAGCTGTTTCGCTCTTTAACTGGTGTTTCACTCTCCAGATCAACACCACCAAAGATTCTATCCCAAAAAGACTCAGATTCGGCACCGTTCTCAGCCGCCCTATCCACTGCTTCTGCAGTAACTGGCAGTCGTTTTACGGTTTTTCCTTCAAGTGCTGCGCTCATGTAGGACTTCCAAGTTCTAGCGGGTGCTCCACCACCTGTTACCAAATGCATCGGCGCATTGTCATCATTACCAAACCAAATCCCTGTGATTATTTCAGGTGTGTAACCAATAAACCATGCATCACGATATTGCTGGCTTGTTCCCGTTTTACCACCCATATCTCTTTCAATCGCCGCATTTTTGCCTGTACCTTCACGTACCGTATACATGAAAATACGATTCATCTCAGCAACGGTAGAGGGTTTTAAAAGCGGCTCTAGCATTTGAGTGGGGGCACGTTTATAAAGCGTTAAATCGCCTGTGCGTATTTCAGTAATACCATGACTCCAAACCGGCTTTGCATTATTTGCAAAATGTGCATAGGCATTGGTAAGCTCTAGCAGAGATACTTCCGATGTGCCCAATGCACTGGAAAGGTTAGGTTCAATCTCTGAAGTAATCCCAAGCTTTTTGGCAGTAGCAATTACACTTCTTATGCCTACATCATAGGCCAGTTTAATGGCCGCCGTATTAATCGATTTAGCAAAAGCTTGCTCTAGGGTAATTTCGCCCAAATATTCTTTTTTATAATTCTCAGGCGACCAGCCCGAAAACTCTATCGGCTCATCTACAATGATATCATCTGGCGTAAAGCCATATTCAAATGCCGTGGCAAAAATAAAAGGTTTAAAGGCAGAGCCTGGTTGACGCATAGCCTGCGTCACTCGATTATATTGGCTTTTTGCATAAGACTCACCACCCACCATTGCCAGCACCGCTCCTTCATTACTAAGGCTAAGCAGCGCTCCTTGCGTCATGTCATGGGAATCACCTTCGCGTATAATCCGCTCTTTAATGGCACTTTCTGCCAGCACCTGCTTGGCCACGTCGAGCGTTGTATACACCACCAAATCTTGCTCTACACTTCCAACATAATCAGGAAGCTGCTCCATAATCCAATCGGTGAAATAGGGTGCAATACGGTTCTTTTTAGCATCAAATGCTACAATAGTTGGCATTTTATAGGGCTGTTTAGCAATCGACGTCATTGAAAGCATACCCGCATCTGCCATGCTATCCAGCACTTGAGCGGCGCGCTCTGCAGCAAGCTTAGGGTGCACTGATGGCGCATAACGTGAAGGGGCTTTGATAAGGCCGGCAAGCATCGCTGATTCGTAAATAGTTACTTGCGAAATATGCTTACCAAAATAATATTGAGCGGCCGCATCCATACCATAATTACCCGCACCTAAATAAATTCGATTCAGGTACATGGAAAGAATTTCTTCTTTGCTAAAGTTTGCCTCAAGTTGCAATGCCAGAAGTGCTTCTTGCACTTTTCGCTTAAAGGTACGCTCATGCGTTAAGAAGGATACTTTTGCCAATTGCTGCGTGATGGTACTTCCACCCTGCTTAACACGCCCATGCACCAGGTTTACCACCATGGCTCGTGCAACACCGAGGGGATCAAGCCCAAAATGCGAGAAGAAACGTCGATCTTCTGTTGCCACCACTGCATTCACCAAATGCTTTGGCAATATATCAAATGGTACTGGCTCTCCGAATGGATCACCATAGCTGGTAAGTTCTGTCCCATCTGCTGCAATAATTGTGATGGTGGGTTTGCGCGCCTTTGTAAGCGCATCCATGCTTGGTAAATCAAAAGATGCAACAATCAGCGCCGCAATAACAACAACCAAGCCCCATGCCGCTGCAAGTGCACCCCACTTCCATATGGTTTTCCACAATGAAATCCGGGCTTTTTGTTTACTGCTTCTTGGCTTCCTTTTGGAAGATTTTGCACGTGATGTAGCTTTTCCCATAGGAATGGTTGCACCAAATTGGTTTTTATCATAAAAGATACGACTAGAACTAAATGCAAAAGTCGTAACATCATCTGTTATACGCATAACATCTACTTTTTTCAAAGGATACCTTTACGATGGAAACCTCAGAATTTATTACCTTTGTAGATAAGCAGCTTGATACGCTAGCTGAAATGATTGAAAATGCTGACACTGACTATGTTTTAGAGGATCTAGAATATCAGGATGGTGTATTGAATATTGAATTAGACGATGGCAGACAGTTTGTTATCAACCGTCACACTCCAAGCCGCCAAATCTGGCTTTCTTCTCCACTAAGCGGCGCAGGACACTTTTCGTTTCAAGAGAACGGCCGCTGGATTGATAGCAAAGATCGTGACTTATTTGCTGTATTAAAAGAGGAGCTGAAAGAAGTAGCCAACCTTAAGCTACCGCTGTAGTTAAAAATGGAACACTCGAGAAAAATAAATAAATTGGCCGGAAAAAAAGGGGATATAAAATCCCTTAGACCACTACTTAATTACCTCAAACCCTATCGTTTAGGGTTGCTAGGTGTGGCAATTGCCCTGCTTGTAACTTCCTCTTCCATGCTTAGCATTGGCAAAGGACTTGGGTTTTTGATTGATAGCGGATTAAGTCAGGGAAATGCCGACTTACTCAATCAAGCATTATTTGTATTGCTTGGAATTGCTGCCCTGCTGGCGATTGGCACTTACTCACGTTTTTATCTTATTACTTATGTAGGAGAACGTGTCGTTGCTGATATTCGCCGTGATGTTTATGCACATATTATTCATCTTTCACCTGAATTTTTTGAATCCAACAAAACAGGCGATATTCTTTCACGTCTGACTTCCGATACCGAACTCTTTCAAATGGTAGTAGGTAGCAGCCTTTCAATTGCTTTACGAAATACGGTAATGTTTATCGGCGGGCTTACTCTTCTTATCATCACCAGTCCCAAACTCGCAATGCTTGTGGGTGTTATTATTCCGCTTGTGGTGATACCTATTGTATTTATTGGCCGCCGCGTAAGAGCATTATCGCGTGCCTCACAAGATAAGGTGGCTGCACTTTCTTCTTGTGCAGAAGAAAGTCTAACCGGCATCAAAACCATCCAATCTTATGCGCGTGAATCATACGAGAAAAGTGTCTTTGAGCTTCGCATACAAGATACGTTTCAAATGGCTATGAAACGCATTCGCATGCGTGCATTACTCACTGCATTGGTTATCTTCACCATTTTCTCGGCAATTATTGCCGTGCTTTGTATTGGTGGACGCGATGTGCTTACAGGCTCGATGAGTGCTGGCGACCTCACCTCTTTCATGTTTTATGCTATCATTGTAGCTACCGCAACTGGCGCAATTAGTGAAGTGGTGGGCGATTTGCAACGTGCAGCGGGCGCTGCAGAACGATTGATAGAGTTACTTTCAAGCCGTTCAGCCATTCAGGAACCAAAATCTCCTAACAAACTCCCTAAGAAAATGACAGGCGAAATTACCTTCGAAAACATTACGTTTCACTATCCATCTCGTCCGCAGACCGCCTCACTTGAAGGATTTACACTCACTGTAAAGCCTGGAGAAACCGTCGCCATCGTAGGGCCATCAGGCGCAGGAAAAAGTACCCTCTTTCAACTACTGATGCGTTTTTATGACCCACAGAATGGTATGATTACACTCGACGGCGTACCTATCAACACATTAAAGTTGAGCGACTTACGCCAGCAATTTGCGCTAGTACCGCAAGAGCCAATGATCTTTTCTGATACCGTACTTGAAAATATTCGTTTTGCACGACCAGACGCAGAGGAGAAAGATGTAATTAAGGCTGCTGTTGCTGCAAATGCGATGGAATTTATCGAGCAGCTTCCTGAAGGGTTGAACACTTTCCTTGGTGAAAAAGGCGTTCGCATTTCCGGTGGACAGAAGCAACGTATTGCTATCGCCCGTGCTATTTTGAAAGACCCCTGCATCTTGTTATTAGATGAGGCTACTTCAGCGCTTGATTCTGACAGTGAAAAGAAAGTGCAAGATGCACTTGAAACACTGAGTAAAGAACGCACCACCTTGGTGATTGCACACCGACTTTCCACCATTCAGAAGGCTGATAAAATTGTTGTTCTTGATAATGCTACGTTACAAGCATTAGGGACACATGAAGAATTGATGCACCAAAAAGGCCTTTATGCTAAGCTTGCCAAATTGCAATTTCAGACAGCGGTATAATTTTTGGCTTTACAAGCGGCGTATTACCCGTTAAATCAACCTAAAGATAGAAAAAGCCCAGCTTAAGAAAGAGGTAATTACCCTATGGCTTATGTAGTAACCGACGCTTGCGTAAAATGTAAATACACCGACTGTGTCGAAGTGTGTCCGGTAGATTGTTTTTACGAAGGTGAAAACATGCTGGTTATCAACCCTGATGAATGTATTGACTGCGGTGTATGTGAACCAGAATGCCCTGCTGAAGCTATTCAGGCTGAATCTGAAGATAATGTGAAATGGTTAGAAGTTGGGCGCGAGTACGCTGAACAGTGGCCTAACATCACCCAGAAGAAAGAAGCGATGGAAAATGCAGACGAAATGCGTGATGAAATCGATAAGTTCGATAAATTTTTCAGCCCAAATCCGGGTGAAGGCGATTAAGCCATTACTATCGCACTAAGAGAATGCAAAAAGGTAGGCAATAAATTGCCTACCTTTTTTATATTCACTATTATACTTATCACGCTCTAATCACTTTTTGGAAATGCTTGCAACAAGGCTGATAAGTCTGAGGCTGGGCGAGCACCAAATACTTTTATTCCTTCAACTGCGGCCAAGTTACCCAGCTTCCCACAATCGTTTAGTGCCATATTTTGTGTATAACCATATAGAAAACCACTCGCAAAAAGAGCGCCTACGCCCGTTTTGTCTACCGGATTTTCCACCAATATTCCAGGAGCATTAACAATCCCATCTTTTGTAATAATATCTGCACCTTTTTCAGCAATGGTTACTACGGCGATAAGTGGGCGTTTCTGACACAGTTCTTGCAAAGCTTTTAATACCCGTGAATATTCAAAAACACTTAGCAATGCTGAAATTTCAGGCACATTGGCAAAAAGAATATCTACTTCTTTCGCTACCAATTCCACCAGCGTTTCACGATGGCGCGAGACACATGCTGCATCACTTAGGCTTAGTGCTATTTTCGTATCATGCTTTTTTGATAGGTTAATAAGCTTTTCTAGCGCCTTTTCCCCCTGCTTAGATTCCAACATAAAAGCCGAAAGATAAACCACACTCGCAGACTTAACTACTTCCTCACTAATATCATTTTCTTTTGTTTTGCTGCCTACAAAAGTGCACATGGTACGCGCACTATCAGGCGTTACAATCACAAGCGAACGGCCTGTTCTTTCTCCGTCCACTGCAGGCGGAACCAAGCAATCGATCCCTCTTCCTTCAAGCTTCTCAAAAAAACGCTTTCCTTCCGCGTCGGCAAAAACACGGCCTATATATCCCACTTTTGCACCAAATGACGAAAGCCCAGCGGCTGTATTCGCAGCAGAGCCGCCCGACATCTCTTTGATATCGTGAAGCATGTGCGCACTATTCTCTTTTAATGTATCCAGATAGCCAAATAGTGCTTCCGCTTTCTTTTCATCCATGTAGATGACAGATCGTTTCTTTAATCCTAATTTTTCAAGAAAGCCCTCTTCAGCTCTCACCAACGTATCGACAATTGCATCGCCTACCGCCAGCACATCATATTTTCTTTTTTCCATTCCGTACTACCTTGCTATTTATACCTTAAAAGACTTTTAATAATACCATAACCACATCATCCAACAAACACCAAACCAACCAGAAAACATATTGAATTTAAACATAAATCTGGCCAGTAAGTGTAATATAAATGCAGCAGCATAGAGATAAATTGCTGGTATTACGCCAATCCAAACTGCGCTGATTGTAAAGAGTATCACATAGGAAAACCCTTCACCTGAAAAGCGCCCCTGCTCTTTATATTGCAGATAATCGGTGCTTTGCTTAAACCTACCCTGTAATCCAAAGACCACATGGCGAACGCACAACCCAACTAGAGCTGCTAGCGATGTTTGGGTTAAAATACCATAAATATGACCATCGGTTTTAGCACGCACTACCAATGCTAACATCCATATAAATAACAAAATTTTCGGCTGTAGTTTCTGATGTTCATACTCAATTGCTGAAAGCACTACCAGCGCTGTGCCAAGTGCCGTAAGTAGCAAAAAATCTTCCGACATATTCACCACTAAAAAGCTGATTATAAACAGCACTGCTGTAGCTATCTCAGTATAGAGATAGAGCCCTCGCCTGCCATATTTCACACCGCAATAGCGGCAGTGCCCGCGTCTGGTTAGAAATGAGATAACCGATACATAATCGCGAAATATCAAATCATGTTTACAAGTAGGGCAAAAAGGCTTTTTCCCAATCCACGGCATGCCATTTGGCAGACGATACATTGCCATCGTAGCAAAACTTCCCCAGCCCAGCCCAAGTATGGTTGCTATAATTAAACCAGGAATCATGTCCATTTAGATTATCCAATTTTCATTTTCTTGTATGCTTCCATCGCCTTATCACGTGCTTCTGCGTGCTCTACAATGGGGTGTGGGTAATCTTTCCCCAATCTTAAACCTGCATCCAGCAACAGCATTGGCGGCACTTCCCAAGGAGTATGAATCATATCATCAGGCAGTTTAGCAAGTTCTGGCACATAGTGCCTGATATAAGCTGCTTCTTCATCAAATTTTTTACTCTGCAGGATAGGATTAAAGATTCTAAAATAAGGTGCGGCATCCGCGCCACAGCCAGCAACCCACTGCCAACTGGCAATGTTGCTCGCATAATCGGCATCTACTAATGTATCCCAAAACCACGCTTCACCTATCTGCCAATTAATGCGCAAATGCTTAATAAGAAACGAGGCTACCACCATACGCACACGGTTATGCATCACACCGGTTTGCCAAAGCTGCCGCATACCAGCATCCACCAGCGGGTAACCCGTTTTACCTATTTTCCATGCCTCTAACCATTCTTGGTTTTTTTCCCATGTAAATGCATCAAATTCTTTCTTGAAAGGTTTTGTGGGCATATGAGGAAAATGAAAAAGCAGATGCGCACAAAATTCACGCCAGCCTATTTCTGAAAGAAATTTATCAGCTGCATTTTGCTTTTCAGGTGCAATAGATTCAACATAGCCCCTCACACTATGCCACACTTGACGCGGGCTTATTTGACCAAAGTGCAAGTAAGGTGAAAGCGACGAAGTGTGATTGCTTGCAGGAAAATCTCGCCCTTTGCTATAATGCTGCAAATGCTTTTGCATAAATGTTTCTAAAAGATCACCCGCTGCTTTTTCACTCACCTGCCACTGCGCATAAAAGCCTTTATCCCAATCAAGCTTTGGCAATAATTGAAGACTTTCTATTGCTTCGCCTGTGATAGAGAGCGGGGGTAGCTTTAGTTGCTTTGGCACTGGGAGCAATGCAGAAACATCGTTTGCCTGCTTCACACAATGTTTCCAAAATGGGGTAAACACCTTAAACGGTTCACCGCTTCCATTTCTGATCATTTCGGGTTCAAATAGCAATTTTCCTGCAAATTGTTTGGTTTGAAAACCTTCCGCTTGTAGTGTCTTTGCTAGTATATCATCGCGCTTTCTAGTAGGAATTTCATAGCTTTTATGCCAAAAAACTTTGCGCGCGCCTGTTTCTTTTGAAAGCTGGGTTAATACGTCTTCACTATTTCCTTTAAACACCAATAGCGTTGAGTTTAGCTTTTCCAAATCGTGCTTTAGGCTACAAAGCGCATGATGTAGCCACCATTTACTCGCAGCACCTGCTTTACGAATATTCTTGTCGGTTTCATCATGAATATATACAGGGATTACTGCACCTTGGCTGGCTGCTTCAAAAAGCGCTTCATTATCGCTCACGCGCAAATCATCCCGAAACCACATAATGATAGGTGTTATATCACTGCTCATATTCCCCACTCTTCTTCACGAATTAAATGCGCGTAATCATCAAACTTTATATGCCCACTTCCAAATGGATAGGCAATATAGGCGTGCTGCTCGTCATCAAACCACGCAACCAATTGCTTTAAACCTGTTTGTGCTTCTTTTACCCAGTTTTCAATGCGCTCTGGTTCTTTTTTGGTTGAAACAAACGAGCTAAGTTCAATTGCTTTCTTGCGCCCTGATACTTTCCAATATGCTAGTTCTGCCACATGTTGCGGCACGGGTACTAAGTCTTTAAAACCGCCATTAATGGCAATGAGTGCCTCAAGCGGCAACTGCGGTTTTTTGCCCTGCGCCACAGACGAGGGAAACGGCGCTGCTCCCGTTTTATAATCAATCACATGCAAACAAGCTTGGCGATCTATTTCAAGCCTATCGGCTTTGGCAGTCAACGTAAACGTGCCACCTTCACTTTCAAAACTATACTCGCCTTTTATTTCGCTATAACTCTGCTTTATCTGCTGGCGACGTTGCTTTTCAAGCACCACTAACTCTGCAGCAATACGCGTAGTTCTCGGCCACCATAAAAGCTTGATGCTTTGCGGAAGCTGTTGCTCTAAAAACACCTTTTCTGCCTGCTCGAGCCATATGGCTGTCATTTCTTCTACGCTCAGCGTATCCTGCCATAGTCTCTGTGCAAAATTTTCTACTACCTTATGGATAAAATTACCAAATTCTAATGCGCCGGGTGCTTTATCAAGCTCCTCTAATGCTCGTAGTCGTAAAACATATTTGGCATAAATTGCATAGGGGTTTTGCTGTAAATTTTCGATGTTGGTAACGGAAAGCCTGCGAGGTCGCAAGCCCAGCGGAGGTTTTGGCATAGGCGATGTTATCGCCACTTCCTGCTTAGAAGCATAAAGCGCTTGATACCAGCTATGCCATGGTTTTTCAGCCACCAGCGCATTCTGATTTCCTGATGCCTCAAGCACCGCGCCAAGACGCATCCACCAGCGCGAGGGCGTTGCTTCTGCGCCGTCTATTTTTCGGCTACGTGTCAGCACCACTTCATTCGCACAAAAATACTGCATAAAATCATGCGCCGATTGGCCAATGCGTTGTTCAGGCAGAGGCAAACCAAATTTTATACGCATAGGGCGACTCATCCACGGATCGGCCGAAGGTAGCGACGGCCAACTTCCTTCATTTAAACCACCCAAAATGAGCCTATCGTAATGTTGCAATCTCGCTTCAAGCGGCCCTAAAATATGCAGCCTTGGGTGCAACCCATAGCTTGGCCTAAAGGTTTTACCTTCAAGCAGTGCTTCAATCAGGCTTTCAGCTTCGGTTGCATAGACCGTTTGGGGAATATCTTTTATATCGTATAATTGTTGATACCAAGCCTGTAACTGCTCAGCCGCATCACTTGACCAAAGACGCGTTTCGCCTGCTTCTGCATCGCTCGTGGCGAGTGCTTCTGCTACCTGAATCACGACATCAAGCACGTCCATCAATCTTACTTTTTCACGCAATGCTCGCATGCGCGAAAGCGGCGAGAGTGCATCGCACAGGTGTTCAAGAAACTCAATCAGCGGGGTATCTTCACCATTTTTCTTCAGTAACAGTAATAAATCTTGCGGTGTTTTTGCTTTGCACACCCCTCTTAAATAATAATGCTCCAGCTTTCTCACATGGTTAAGGCAGACAAGTGGCGCATAGCCAACTGCTGTGTAAGGATGCTTAAGGCATGCCAGCAAACCAAATAAACTGCTGTCCTGCTCAAGCAAACCAGCCACCAGCCGCAAGAATACCGCAGGGGTTGATTCTGCTAATGGCTTTCCCGCTGAATCATCCACGTTAATATTCCAGCGCTTTAATGCCATCACCACATGACGTGCAAGGCTTCTATCATGCGTCACCAGTGCCGCAGTTTTACTTTGAGTTTCCAGCGTCTCTCGCAACATCAGTGCTATGATGCCTGCCTCTTCATGCAACGATGAGGCCTCAAGCTGAGTGATGTTTGCAAACGCATCCGCTTCAGGCTTATAACGCAGCCATTCTTGTGCCGTTTCAGCCGGACGCATCAATTGACTTGCCAACTCAAGCCTTGCTTCTGGCGCAGTTTGAAATGATGCATCCTCATGCCAAATTTCTACCTTATTACGCGGAGCTTTCAATTTATCTAGCAGCTGTTTTATTTCATATTGCGGATGGGTTTCACCAATGGCTTGACAGCTTTTATCATCTATATGTTGGTCTAGCCCCGGCAATACCACATGTCCATTTGGCAGCGATGCAATGACGGAAAGTAAGTTTGAAACGGCAGGCACACCGCCCACAGCACCGGCTGCAATAATCGGATATTCCGGTGGTTCTTGTTGCCATATTTCAGCTTGGAGTGCCAACATGGTGTTGCGATATTCCGTCACCGTAATGGCTTGCTGTTCTTTTAGCAGTTCAGGCCAGTTTTCTACCAAAATTTTTAGAAATTCTAGCGTATCCTGCCAATGCGCCTGAAACTCTTCAGGGTAGAGATTTTCAAGATTATCGAACGAAAGCTGCTCGCGCTCTACTTCCGAAAGGAATGCTGCCAGTTCGCCTGCAAGCTTCAGCGAATGCACAAACATTGCATCATTGCCTTGTTTTGTTTTTCGCCATTGATGTGTAAGTTTTGCCAGTAACAACTGTTGTCTTACGGGCGCAATTGCAGAGGGCACTTCCATCAGTTTGCCAGCAGCAAGCATGGCCATATTGATGTGTTCCTCTTCAATATCACCGAGGGGCATCATCCGCGGCAAAAGCGTGGCGTTGCCATCACTCAGGCGCAAGAATGCATCTTTTAACGCCTGCGCTGAGCGGCGGTTTGGCAGCAACAAAAGCATGTCGCTATGCGCTTGCATCTGGCTTCCAAAGCGGTGCAAAATGCCCGCTGCCAGCGAATCAACAAAGGCATAGTTAGAAGAAATGGTAAACAAATGCATAGCAAGTGATCGTGATTTGTTGTTTCTAATCAGACACTCTAGCAGCTAATTCTTTCATCGCCAGTTAAATTATGGTAACAAACCCGAACAAATCTTTTGCCTAATCATCACCTACTTTCAGCGCAGCAATAAAGGCACTTTGCGGAATTTCTACGTTACCAACGGTACGCATCCGTTTTTTACCCTTCTTCTGCTTATCAAGCAGTTTGCGCTTACGCGAAACATCACCGCCATAACATTTGGCCGTTACGTCCTTGCGCATCGCACTTACAGTTTCACGTGCAATAATTTTTCCACCAATCGCCGCTTGAATTGCAATTTGAAACATCTGACGTGGGATAAGATCTTTCAAGCGCTTGCAAAGCTCTCGCCCGCGTGATTCAGCACGGCTTTTATGCACTACAATCGAGAGTGCATCTACCGGCTCTGCGTTCACCATAATGGTCAACTTCACCAACGAACCTTCTTTATAACCATCCACGTGCCACTCAAAACTTGCATAGCCACGTGTGACTGATTTTAGGCGATCATAAAAATCATACACAATTTCATTCAGCGGCAAGCGATAGACCACCATCGCACGATTTCCTGCATAGGTCAGATCCACTTGTTCACCACGCTTATCGGTACATAATGTTAATACCGAGCCCAAATATTCATCCGGCACCAGAATGGTTGCTTTAATCCACGGCTCTTCCATATGATCAATTTTCACAGGGTCTGGCATATCAGCAGGGTTATGCACGTCTTTCACCGTGCCATCCGTCATGTGCACTTTATACACCACGCTTGGTGCGGTAGTAATCAGATCTAAATCGAATTCTCTATCTAAGCGTTCTTGGATAATTTCAAGATGTAGCAACCCTAAAAATCCACAACGGAAACCAAGTCCCAATGCACCAGAGGTTTCCATCTCAAATTCAAAACTAGAATCGTTTAGCTGTAATTTTTCGAGCGAGTCACGCAAATGGTCAAATTCAGAAGCATCTATAGGAAACAATCCACAGAACACTACCGGTAAGTTTGGTTTAAAACCGGGAAGCTTATCTTTGCATGGCACTTTCTCATCCGTAATCGTATCACCCACCTTGCAATCGGAAACTTGCTTGATGGAAGCCGTGAAGAAGCCCATTTCACCTGCACGCAATTCGTCCTTATAGATTTTCTTGGGGGTAAAAATACCCACATTATCCACCTGATAGAGTGAGCCAAGACGCATCATTTTAATCTTCTGGCCTTTTTTCATGACGCCATCTATCACCCGAATCAAAATCACCACACCAAGGTAAGGGTCATACCAACTATCAACGAGTAGCGCTTTTAGCGGAGCATCCACATCACCTTTTGGTGGTGGCAACAATGTGACCAGCGCTTCGAGAATTTCTTTAATACCTTGTCCGGTTTTAGCTGAAGCTTCCACTGCGCACGAGGTATCTAAGCCAATCACATCTTCAATTTGTTGTCTGACGCGCTCAGGCTCAGCCGCTGGCAAATCAATTTTATTGAGAACAGGAATAATTTCATGGTTATTATCAATTGCCTGATACACATTGGCGAGCGTCTGCGCTTCTACACCTTGGCTTGCATCCACCACCAACAGCGAGCCTTCGCATGCAGCAAGGGAACGACTCACTTCATAGGCGAAATCCACATGGCCGGGCGTGTCCATCAAATTCAAAATATAGGTTTTACCGTCTGTAGCTTTATATTCAAGCCTTACGGTTTGCGCCTTAATAGTAATTCCGCGTTCGCGTTCAATATCCATACTATCAAGCACTTGCGCTGTCATTTCGCGCGAGGTGAGACCTCCGCACTCCTGAATCAAGCGATCCGCAAGCGTTGATTTTCCGTGGTCAATATGCGCAATAATTGCAAAATTTCTTATATGGCTTAGATCTGACATAAGTTATTCCAACACCTTCTCTGGCTTAATTCTTGATATATGCTCACGCCAATTAGAGGCATGCTTATAATAGGAAATGGCCTCCAATAGCAAGTTCTCTTCTAGTTCCGCTTCAGGCATCAGCACTTCATCTTTATATACAGCATATTTTTTACCGGGCTTTAAAACCACTAGCATATCATTGCTAATAAAACCAAGCTTCTGATAGTTAGCCACAAATGCGTGCGCCTGCTCATCCGAGTCATGTAAAATATTTTCACCATAAAAGCGGCTATAGTAAGAAAAATCAAGCAACCCCAGCAAGATTGGCGCAACATCTATTTGGCTGGTGAGATTAGGAACCACACGTGCCTCTAGAAATGAAGGCGAATAAATAATGAGAGGAATATGATATTTTTTAACACTCAATTCCGATTTCCCTGCACTGCCTTCTGTATGATCTGCCACAA
>CAYGPX010000002.1:0-26065 GCA_964351935.1 uncultured Rickettsiales bacterium
CAACAGCACTTCATAGCCATCAATATCAGGCAGCATTAAATCTAAAATAATGATATCGTAATCGTAGAGTTTACCAACTTCCAGCCCCTCTTCCCCTAGGCGAGCGATATCACACACAATACCTTCTGAGGCCAGCGCTAACTCTATCGATCGTGCTGTTGTTGCATCATCTTCTACCAATAAGACCCGCATATTTTCATATCCTTTTTTATTACAAAGCAGGAAATAAAACGTTTTGTCTCGTTTTCCACATCTTGCTCAACTATAACGCCCCTATACTTGGCATGCTACACGCAGATGTGCAAGATTTTTTTAATAAATTTAGACTTTAAACCGCATTTTTATTTTTCATCACAGCTTGTACTGTAGTGTTAAAATCGCCTATAGTATCTAAAATACATTTTTTATATATATCTGGGTTTTATCTATGCCTTCTACTATCGCAGAATTAAAGCAGAAAATAGGCACACTTTCAGATGTAAAACCTTTAGGAAAGGTTTCCTCCGTCCGTGGGCTACTGATGGAATGCTCCGGTTTAGAAAAATGGGCAAGCATTGGCTCGCGTTGCCTTGTAAGCACACGTCATGGCAACACCATTCCCACCGAAGTAGTAGGCTTCAAGCACGGCACCACTTTGTTGATGCCATTTTTAGATGTAGAAGGGGTGGGTGCAGGCTGTAATGTAGAGATGGATATACAAGCGGGTGCTGTACACCCTGATACAAGCTGGCTTGGTCGGGTGGTTAATGCGCTGGGAGAACCCGTAGACAAAAAAGGCCCACTGCTTCAGGGAAGCACCCCTTACCGCTTAAAAACCACTGCACCAAATGCACATGAACGACACCGAGTGCACCAACCTGTCGATCTTGGTGTAAGAAGCATTAATAGTTTCATCACCTGTTGCCGTGGGCAGCGAATGGGGGTCTTCTCCGGCTCTGGCGTGGGAAAGTCCATGCTTGTTTCAATGCTGACAAAATACTCAAAAAGCGATGTAAAAATCATCGGCCTGATTGGAGAGCGTGGGCGGGAGGTGCAAGAATTTTTGCATGAATATTTGGGAAGTGAAGGCTTAAAGAATGCTATTGTGGTGGTCGCAACCGGTGATGAGTCTGCATTAATGCGTCGGCAAGCCGCATGGCTTACCATTACCATTGCAGAATATTTCAGAGATATTGGCAAGGATGTGCTATGCCTGATGGATAGCGTCACTCGTTTTGCGATGGCGCAACGCGAAATAGGCCTTTCTGTTGGTGAGCCACCAACTACCAAAGGCTATCCGCCTACCGTCTTCTCAGAGCTACCTAAACTACTTGAACGTGCAGGCCCTGGCGTTGGGAAGCAAGGCGACATTACCGGATTGTTTAGCGTGCTAGTGGAAGGGGATGATCACAACGAGCCAATCTCAGATGCAGTGCGCGGAATTTTAGATGGGCATATTGTTCTCAGCCGCACCATTGCTGAGCGCGGAAGGTTTCCGGCAGTGGATATTCTAAAAAGTGTTTCACGTACTATGCCCGCCTGCAACACCCCACAACAGCAACAGCTTACCAAGCATGCAAAAGGTCTATTAGCGCGCTATCAGGATATGGAAGAGCTGATACGAATCGGCGCTTATAAAAAAGGCTCTGACGCTCAAGTAGATGAAGCCATACGCTACTATGATGCACTCGAAGCTTTTTTAAACCAACCAGCCAACGAGCAAAGCAACTTCACTCAAGGCTTTCAACAACTGGGAGCAATACTCGGCACAGAGGTGGTACCAGAAAAAGACATATCAAAAGGATAGCAGCACTAGATGGCTCAAAAAACGCTTGCACGTATGTTAAGACATCAAATGGATAGTAAGCGCAAAGATATTGCGTTGGTTTCAAAGAGACTTGAGCAATCCATCGAAGCGCTAACATTACTGAACCAAGAATTTGAAAAAGAACGAGATATTGCAAATAAAGATGTTTCAAGTGCTGTCACTTTTTCAGCATATCTAAAACGCATACGTGAGCGTGAACAGGTTTTACTAGAAAATAAAATAGGGTTAGAAAATCACCTCAAAGCACTTGAGGAAGAAGTGATACAGATATTTTCTGAAGCAAAGAAGTATGAAATTTTACTTGAAAAGTCTGAAAGAAAGGAAGAAAAATATCTTGTGGAGAGTGAACAAAAGAATCTGGATGAATTAGCCAGCACTCAATTTATAAGGCACCAACAAGATGCTTAAACAATTCTACACCTGCGGATTAGGTGTATTAATATGTATTATGGTCAGTGCTTGCTCACACCAAAATCCATACTATAATCCAAAGCTTCCACATCATACCCCTACAGGCTTCCAAAACCCTTACGTAGAGCAAACTCCTTCCGAAGCCGAATTGTTAGGCTGGGCATTGAGAATTGGCAGACCACTTCGCCACACATTACGCACACGTTTTGAACCACCGCAAGTGCCTATCGATATGCAGGCTATTAACTCGCCATCTAAAGATAAAATACAAGTCACATGGATTGGGCATGCATCCTTTTTAATTCAGCACAAAGGAAAGAATATCTTAACTGATCCTGTTTTTTCCAACAGAGTATCACCCTTGCAATTTATAGGGCCTAAACGCTATGCACCCACACCACTAAAACTTGAAGACCTTCCACCCATTGATGCAGTCATTATAAGCCACAGCCACTACGATCACATGGATACAGCTACGTTGCAAGCGCTGGGTAATACCCCTCACTATTTTGTACCACTTGGAATCAAACAATGGTTGATAGACAAAAATATTGCAGCGGAAAGGATAACCGAATTAGATTGGTGGGAAAATAAAAAGCTGGATACACTAAAATTTACCCTCACTCCGGCGCGGCACTTCTCAAACCGTAGCTTGCTAGACTTGAACGAGACACTCTGGGGCAGTTGGATGATTGAATCGGCAGATAAGAAAATTTACTTTGCAGGCGATACCGGCTACTCGCCACTCTTTAGGGAGATTGGAAGACGCTTTGGGCCAGTCGACTTAAGCTTCATCCCTATCGGAGCTTATGAACCTTATATGCCAACGCGTACCGTACATATCGTACCACGCCAATCGGTACAGATTCATCGTGATGTGCGCTCAAAGCAATCAATTGCGATGCATTGGGGCACCTTCAAATTAACCGGAGAGCCAATGGATGAGCCACCCAAACTGCTAAAGAAAGAACTGTCGCGGCGAAACAGCGACCATTTTGATGTGATGAGCATTGGCGAGACTAGGCTTTATTAAAGATTTAGCAACAATACAAACAAAAAAGGCGACACAATCACAATGTGCCGCCTCTTTATATCATCTACTATCAGCAGAAAGACTTATGCAGCCTTTGCTTCAGCTTTTGCTTTTGCCAATTTTATTTTCTTTTTCAATTTTTGTGCTTCTTCAGTCAATTTTAATGAAGATGTGGTGGTCAAAAAGTTGTCAAAACCACCATTGTGGTCAACACTACGCAATGTTGCCGCAGTCACACGCAATGAAACTGATTGCCCCAACACTTCACTATGAAGCGATACAGTATGCAAGTTAGGTTCAAAACGTCTTCTTGTTTTACGGTTTGAGTGAGATACTTTGTTACCGCTTTGAGGGCCAACGCCTGTTAAATCACAACGCTTAGACATAAGTGCTACCTAATAATAAATTCTTTTTCTATCTATTCTCATCCCTTACGAGAGGCAAGCCTTCTAAAGCGTTTTTTGCCTTTCGTCAAGTAAAAACCGCTTTTAGTTTGCGTCTACACCCACCGCATCACGCAAATGTTTAAATCCATCACGTTCAAGCAAATAACTTAAGCCTTGGTTGATTTCCTTCACCAAACCAAAACCTTGATACACCAATGCACTATAAAGCTGCACCAACGATGCACCTGCCCTAATTTTTGCATAGGCATCTTCGGCATTAGCAATTCCGCCAACTCCAATCAATGGCACTTTGCCCTCTGTTAAGCGATACATCTCCCGAAGAATTTCAGTTGAAAGCATAAAAAGCGGCTTACCGCTTAAGCCTCCCGCCTCATGTGCATAGGCACTATTTAAACTATGCCGCTCACCAACGGTAGTATTGCTTACAATCAGCCCATCTATTTTATTTTTTACAACAACACTGGCAATGCTCTTGCGCTCCGATGCCGTGATATCCGGTGCAATTTTTAAGAAAAGAGGTACATTCTTCTGATGCTTTTTCTGTAAAATTTTTCGCGCTTTCATTAAATCAGAGAGCAATTCTTCCAGCGCATCTCCCTGCTGCAATGCGCGCAACCCCGGCGTATTTGGCGAAGAAATATTCACCGTAATATAATCACTTAAGCTATAGAATCTTTTCAGTAAAAAAAGATAATCCGCAACGGCATCTTCTGTTGTTTTATTTTTCCCAATATTAATACCCAACAATGTATCGTTCTTTTTACGACGCTGCACATTCTTTGCAAATATATCAGCCCCATCGTTGTTAAAACCCATACGGTTAAGTACCGCTTGATCTTGTTCTAAGCGAAATAATCGTGGCTTTGGGTTGCCTTCTTGCGCACGCGGGGTCACTGTGCCTGCTTCTACAAATCCAAACCCTTGCGAAGCTAGTCCGTTAATAACCTCCGCATTTTTATCAAACCCCGCGGCCATGCCGACAGGGTTCTTAAATGTAAGCCCAGCTACTTCCATTTGCAATCTAGCATCATCATGTATTGAGCTTGATGCAACTAGGCCATTCTTCAACGCCCATACAGCAGATTTATGCGCTAATTCCGCATCTAAACAAAAAACTAACGGTCGTATATAGCGATACCAATTCATTTCAATCCAACCAGACAAAACTGTTGTTTAATTATAACGATAGTGCTCTATATCCATTTTAGCGCACTTTACTATTTTTTTCTTTGACGCTTCGGTTTATGATACATGCTAGCGGTTCTGTCTAGTAAGAAATATTACGAAAAGAAAAGGCGATAGGTTTAGGGATGGGGAAATACGGATTACATCAAATTAGGCACATATTAGCTATTGCAGCAATGTGTTCTCCTTTCTGGCTATACAGCTCAGTTACCGCACAGGAACTGCCACCAGAACCCAATATGGAAGACCTGTTCAACGATTTAGATGCCCCTATTGATTTAGAAGAAGATGCAGCTATTGCTGAACCTCCACCTTTGCCGCAAAGCGACGATACAATTACAGGCGAAACCATTCCTTCAGAGCCTAATATAAGCGAAGATGTTGTGCTTGATCCCCCTGCTAATGAAACGATTGATGACATAATCGTTGATATGCCATCGGAGCCGTTAGAGACAGAGATAGAGGCAGAAACGCTTACGCCTGAACCCGAGCAATTTAGTGAAGAGCCCTTGGAATTAAATCAAAATAATGATTTCCCAACTCCTAATGACTTTACAGCTCCTTTAGCAGAATCACCCAACTCCAATACACTTTCCAACACATCGCTTACAAATGATGAGGAAGATGCTTACCGCACATTGCGAGCAGCATTATATGAATTTTTAGGCACAGCGCAGCCCTCTAACGTTCAAAGCTCTTCACAAAAAGCTCCTGCAGTCATTAATAAAGCTCCTGCGGTCATTGATGAAGTAATAGAGCCTCAGACCACACCCGCACCTGCAGAAGATGATCTATTTGCCGATATCCCATTAGAAGGAGAGCCTTTAACCGAACCAGAACCTGCCATTCAACCAACCGAAAACACTACCCTTCCACTCCGTTCTCAAACAGCAGAGGCTTCCTCTACTCAAAGCGAGCCAGAGGCCAACCAAGCACCACAAGCTACTACTGATAATAATGTTATTACAGAAAATTCACCTAAACAAAAAGCACCGAAACTGCCTGTAGTAGCACAAGATGAAGTTGAAAAAGCTCCTGAACTTCCAGCGTTTGATGCAGAAGAGAAAGAATATCTTCAAGGACTTGAACAACAATCTGATGCATTACCTAAGTTTGTTCAGATACCAGACAAAGAAAAGAAAACCCTTGAGAAGCCACTTGAAGAATTAGCGCGCGCGCAAAAAGAGGCAGATAGGAAAAACGCACTTCCTCCAGAAGAGTATGAGTTATCTCATGGAGAGGATTTATCCGCCATTGCCGAGAATGACTCAGGCAGAACTTATAGCGACAAAGGCTACGACTTATCCATGACCAATGATGATAAAACGGACAAGTTTCTTTCAACAGATATTCAGCTCGAAATGGCCTATCGCGCACTTTTAAGTGGGCAATTAGAAGCCGCAATTGATATTTATAACACCACTAAGGACAACCCCCCGCCCAACCAAACTGCCACATTTGCCCTTGCCAGTGCTTACGAGAAAATTCAGCTGTATCAGCAAGCAACACTACTCTATAGCGAATTGCTGGAAGCGGTTCCAAACCATAAAGAAGCACTGAATAATTATCTTGTTATTATGACGCAGGAAGCACCGGAAGATGCACTACTGCAACTTCAAAAACTAGAAAGAGTTAGCCCTTATTATAGCCCCATTCCTGCGCAGATAGGCATGGTGTACTATCGACTTGGTCAATATGTTCAAGCAGAGCGTTACTTACGTAAGGCCATTAGCATGGCTCCTGACAACCTATCTTTTCTCTACAATTTAGCGATTATATCCGATCACTTAGGAAAGACTGAACAAAGCATCGCGCTATACGAACGCCTTATGGAAGAAAGTAAGAAAGGACTCGCATTACCGGGGTCGACAGAGCAAATCAGCGAACGACTTCACTACCTTCGCCAGAAAGTGCTTTAATACTAAAATAAACACCTCATATTTACGCTTTCTTAACCTTTTCTTTTTATGATGGTGTGGAACGGCCTTAGGGAATGGGATATGGAAATTACGGAATTACTTGCCTTTGCGCGCAAAAACAACGCCTCGGATTTACATCTTTCTTCAGGAAATCCACCGGTATTGCGCGTTAATGGAGACATGACATCTTTACGCGTTGGCGCAATGACTGCCGATGATGTCCTTACTATGATTTATGCTGTGATGACGGAAAAACAGCGTTCAAACTATGAAGAAAATCTTGAACTCGATTTTTCTGTCCATTTTGCAGAAGAAGCCCGCTACCGCGTAAATGCCTTTAATACAATAGATGGGCCTGCTGCAGTGTTTCGTAGCATTCCAACTCGTGTAAAGTCGATTGAGGATTTGAAGCTACCTGCAATACTTAAGCGGTTTTGTGGATTAACCAAAGGACTTGTGCTGGTGACAGGGCCAACAGGAAGCGGTAAATCAACAACACTTTCTGCAATGATTCACCATATTAACGAGCATGCGCAAAAACACATTCTTACAATTGAAGACCCAATTGAGTTTGTGCATCAGTCTCAACGTTCACTTATCAATCAGCGTGAGGTTGGAACACATACACACTCGTTCGAAACCGCACTCAGAAGCGCATTAAGGGAAGATCCCGATGTGATCTTGGTTGGTGAGTTACGTGATCTTGAAACTATACATCTTGCACTTACAGCAGCAGAAACTGGCCATTTGGTGTTTGCCACACTGCATACAAGTTCTGCGGCAAAAACCATTGATCGTATTATTGATGTATTTCCTCAAAGCGATAAAGAAATGGCACGCACAATGCTTGCAAGTTCGTTGGAAGCGGTGGTCACACAATTGCTCGTTAAAACCAGTGACAATAAAAGCCGCGTGCCTTTACATGAAATAATGGTGGTGAACCCTGCTGTTCGCAATCTTATTCGTGATAACAAAATTCCGCAGATATACTCTATCATGCAAGTGTCTTCTAAAATGGGCATGAAAATCATGAAAGAAAGTGTACACGAATTGCTAAATGAAAATATCATCACCAACGAAACCGCTCGAATGGTACTTCATCTAACAGATGAGGCTTCCGAAGGTGAAAACACACGCGGAGGTTTCTAAATGCCTGCAAAGAATCCGGAAGAAATTCTAGGCCATTTTTATTCACGACTAAAAGAGATGGAATCTCTACAGGCTTCCGATCTTTATCTTACCGTTGGTTACGCACCCTGCATGAGAGTGAATGATCAACTCACTTTGGCAAAAGGTGCGGTGGTAGATGAAGAGTCTTTATGGGTAGTAATTGACAGATTATTAAGCTCAAAACAAAAGAAAGAGTTTGAAGAACAGCTGGAACTAAACTTTCCTATCATTCTAAAAGATGGGAGTCGTTTTCGTGCAAATTTATTTCAACAACAAGAAAAACCAGGTCTTGTCATTCGTCGCATTAACATCACCATTCCCTCAATCGAACAGCTTGGTTTGCCTCAAATATACGCTGATATGGTGATGAAAAAATATGGACTAATTGTACTTGCCAGCCCAAGTGGATCGGGAAAATCCACCTCAATGGCGGCAATGCTTGATTACAGAAATCGTATGGGACAAGGGCATATTCTCACCATTGAAGATCCAATCGAGTTTTTACACACCAATGGAAATTGTATTTTTACACAGCGTGAAGTAGGCATTGATACACACTCCTTTGAAAACGCACTCAATAATGCACTACGCCAAAAAGCCGATGTAATTGTGGTGGGTGAAATTCGCACGCGTGAGGCAATGATTCAAGCACTGCGCTTTGCAGAAGCCGGACACTTATGTATCACCACCTTACATGCCAACAGTTCCGCTCAGGCTATTAAACGTATGGTAAGTTTTTTTCCTGAAGACATGAAACCCCACGCTCATTTAAGCCTTTCGCAAAATTTATTGGCTGTTTTTTCTCAAAAGCTACTGCCTTCACAAAATGAAGGTCGCGTGCTAGCGATTGAAATTCTAAAAAATCAGGGGTTGGTACGCAACCATATCGCTGATGGAAAAATTGGTGATATATCTGACGTCATGGAACGCGTGAGTGACCCCGCCATGCGCACTATGGATCAAGCATTATTTGAGCTTTATAAATCAGGAAAAATTGCAATGGATGTTGCACTACATGAGGCAGAAAATCCTTCAAACTTGCGACTACAAGTTACCAAGAAGCTTGGAAATGCAGCCCCACAAACACTCTCTCATAATGATTTCTAATATATTAAGTGACATCCAGCAGTTCAGAACGTTGTTTTACACTCTATCTGTATATTTTCGGTTTAAAAAATAGACCAACCTGCTATAAGGGTCTTCGGTTTCTAAAGAATCGTATTTTATTTATGCTTAGTAATGGGGTTTCACCTAAAAAGCCCGCATGATTCCATGCCGAGGAGCCTTGTAAATAAAAAGAAAATTTCTATATGTGCCCATAGCTCAGTTGGATAGAGCAGCAGCCTTCTAAGCTGCGGGTCGGGGGTTCGAATCCCTCTGGGCACACCACTTCTAAATAATAAAATAAAGCAGCTTTAGTCAAAATATTAAAAAAGTTATCCTAGCTCGCCTATTATCTTAACCTTGCGAAAAGAAAACAAAGAACCTATTCTTAGTTTTTTAACTAGGATAGAAAATGAATCAACGCGGCCTAATGATATTATTTGCCTTACTAGTTGGACTAGTTTCACTGGGGTTGCAGTTTGTTTTTAACCGCTTAATTTTTTTCTATTTGGTCAATACTGACTACGCTACAGTAAGTGTTATCTGTCTACATTTAACAGGCTTCTTAGTTGGTGCCTTACTTGCAAAACGCTATGTGATATCAACCGGTGAAAAACCATCAGCTATAGCAGTAAGCAGCTTCTATTTACTGCCTGTTGTCACGGCATTATCTTATACTCTAAGCTGGCGTTATGGCATGGATATCATGCCAGTTACTGCTCTGCTTGCTGTGCTTGGAATTTCTGCATTTACTGTCGCTTTCTTAGGTGGCTTTATAATTGCCGTACTTATGGCAACTCGGCCAAACTCTCAGCAATCAACCCTAATTTTAATCGCCGATACCGCTGGCTCGGTTATAGGTGCTTTACTGGTTGGCTTTTTGCTATTACCTCACTTTGGAATTACCACATCATTCCTTTTATTCATTGGCCTTACTTCATTTATCACACTACTGACTATTCGTACTTTTCCTTTTAAAACATTAATTTGTTTAGCCCTAACGCTTATCATTTTAGCCCTTCCCTTTGCTTTTTCTGTCAGCAATAAACAGCTGCGTGCTGAAGGGTTGGCATTGCCGTACTATTTAACTGAGATGGACGATGACATTGAAATAGTAGATAGCATACAATCACCATTAGGTATATTATCAGTAACACGAATAGGGCCTGCAAAAATTCTTCGTATTGATAATATAGAGCTCTGTATCGCCGATACTTATAGCGGCGCCACAGAAACGAGTGAATATGAAATTGGACGTTTTCCATCTGCGTTTATATCTCAGCAAAAAAAGCCTGCACCTAAAATTGCCATCGTTGGCTTAGGTTGCGGATTTACATTAGCTGCTGCACTAAAAGAACTTCCTTCTGATGCAAATGTGACGTTAATTGAAGTCAATGCCGATATGCCACGAATGACGAGGCATTTCTCAGAATTCAATAATAATGCATTAGATGACCCTCGCCTTAATCTTAAAATAAAAGATGGATTTAAATATTTTATGCAAGGCAATACTGCGCCTGAAACATATGATGCAGTCATTGTCGACATTACCTGGATGCGTGATGCTACCCTCACACATCTTTTTTCAAAGGAATTCTTTGAAGCCATTAGCCTAACACTCAAAAAAGATGGAATTTTTGCTTTATGGGAGGAAGGTGCGGGAATATCCTATTCTATTTCACAAACCATTTACGCCACCTTACAATCTGTATTCCCTTACGTTGGCTTCCGTCACGTTTCAGACAGTAGTATTTACTTTGCTTCTAATAACAATTCTTTCCTTTCCGAATTACCTGAAGAGGCTATCTTATTAACTGAGCAGCTTCGCATGAAAAGCGCTGGAGCTCCTCTTAACACCCTTGATAATCTTGTGTTAAACCGCTTGATCTTTGGCTTTAATGCGCCCAATTACAATCTTAATTTGTACGAGAAAATTGAACAAAAGGATAAGCCACAGCCTTATACTCTCGATCCCTCAACACAAACTAAAATCACAGATTAGCACCTGAACACCGAATAAAAAACACCTCTAGCAAAGCATTGCGCTATCTGTTATGAGAGGAAGATATCAATCCTATAATGACTTGAGTTGCACATGCCTCTTTCTCCTCTTGCACCTAAAACTATGCCAATCATGCCTGCAATTAAGGGCGTAAAGCTTGCAGCTGCTGCGTGTGGAATAAAATATAAAGATCGCACTGATGTGATGATTGCCGAGTTAAGCCAAGGCACAACGGTAGCTGGCATGCTGACTACTTCCAAAACTGCAAGCGCCAACATTTGGTGGGCTCGCGACTGTCTTCCTACCGGAACGGCAAGAGTGTTATTAGTCAACTCTGGAAATTCTAATGCCTTTAACGGCAAGGCAGGAGAAGAATCTGTCGCACGTATTGTTACACACGTTGCTAAAGAATGGCAATGTAGTGAGCAAGAAATCTATCCTTGCGCTACCGGTGTCATCGGCCAACCTCTTCCAGATAACAAAATTACTGATGCAATAGCCACTCTAAAGTCTTCGCTTAACGAAGATGGTTTTGAAGCTGCGGCGCATGCCATCATGACAACAGATACCTTTGCAAAATACGCTACCAGAAGCTGTATGATTAGTGGAAAAGAAATTACCATTAACGGCATCGCAAAAGGCTCAGGCATGATTGCACCTGATATGGCAACTATGCTTTCCTATATCTTTACCGATGCAGCAATTGAAGCACCAACGCTACAATCACTTTTTGCAGACTCCGTTGAGAAAAGCTTTAATCGCATTACGGTAGATAGCGATACCTCCACCAGTGATACGGCACTTATTTTTGCAACAGGTAAAGCCGGAAACACTAAATTTTCAGATGCCAATAGCAAAGAGTTAGCTTCCTTTAAAGAAGCACTAGACTCGCTTTTGCTTGAGCTGGCACATCTTATTGTCAAAGACGGCGAAGGTGCTACCAAGTTTATTGAAATTAAAGTTGGCGGCGCAGAAAATGATCATGCTGCTAAGAAAATTGCTCTTTCTATTGCCAACTCACCATTGGTAAAAACTGCCATCGCAGGAGAAGATGCGAACTGGGGAAGAATTGTTATGGCCGTTGGAAAATCAGGTGAGGCAGCCAACCGTGACCGTATGGAAATTCGCATTGGTAACATACTCATTGTCAAAGACGGTCAGCTCAATCCTGATTATAAAGAGGCTGAAGTAACCACGCATATGAAAGGCCACAACATCATCATTTTTGCAGATGCCGGCACTGGAAAGAAGGGAGAAGCAACGGTGTGGACGTGTGATTTAACCTATGAATACATCCGCATTAACGCAGACTATCGAAGCTAATAGCTTTATTTCTTTAGTGGTTTTTTTAGTGGACGGGTTTCGTTGAACACGCATGCAACTTCATCACTACTGCGCAGTGTGAGCTGGCTAGCTACTCGCTCTACCACCATATAACTTCCTTGCATACGGTAGTTCACGATAGATTCCGTGCCATCTGGCGCGACACGAAATATAGCAGGAATTTCTGCATTCTTTCTTGGAAACTGCATATAGGTAAACTCGCCATCATCAAAAATACGAATAGGAGCAATCTCATCTGAACCCGAAATAGTGTAATTAAAATTATATTTTTCAGGCTCACTCAAATCAGGCTCAAGCGCAGAGCTTCCATAAAACATTACAGAACTACCCGAAGTGGATGTGCTATCAGGGTAGCGAAATGTCATTACAAAAACGAGCTGATCATCATTAATTCCCAGCTCTTCGTCCACTTCACGCGCGTGTAGTTCAAAATTATAGATACGCTTATTTGTAATGACCGTCATATTGGTTGTAGCATCGTCTTCTATGGGCTTTAAGAAAATACGATTTCCCGAAGGTACAATTTGCCATGCTGTCGTCGTTCCCATCGAGATGGTATTAATCACCTCACCTTCTTCAAACACAATGCTTGATTGAAACTCATAATGCCCCGTAAACTTTATAACATCATTTGGAGCATACGTCACAATACGCAGCCGTGGATCAACCGGTAGAGGACGAGATTCACGCACTGCAAATGCTGTGTTTGCACAAAGCACCATGCTAACCAGAGCTAGAGTAGCAATATATTTCAACCTTATCATTGTGCAGATGTCACCTTATAACTTGTCACTAAAAACCCCAGAGGAGCGCCCTTTTGCGATTCAGGATCAATCGCAGGCAGCTGAAAATATATTTCAGCGCGCCAATCTGAAGTCAGAATTTGTCTGGATTTTAACTGATTTACCGTTGCTGTAAAGTTGATATCGACTTTTCCACTACTCTCATCCAAGCGTGTAAACATCACATCTTTTATGTTAATTTCTCGTTCGGCTTCATTTCGGTATAGTCTGATAGGGCTGCGAGGATTAGAATCGTTTATCAGCGCTACATATTCCTGATAGACATTTTTAGTAGAGTTTTTTCTCACTCGTTGCTTTCTTTCTAATAATTTTTCTTCCCTATATTCGCTAAAGCGGTAATTTTCCCATGTTGTTACATATTCCTTTACAAGATAGGCCGCTACCGCCACCCACGCATCCTCTTCCTTTTTAAGTAATGGAGCAATGCTAACATATTGCGAGTCCGCATCTTTTACTTGCAGTATGTAGGGTATTTCCTCTTCCAAAGGAAGCAAGTGATAAGCATTATAGGCCGCTAGCATAAAAAAACTGCCCGCCACTATACAAAAAATAAAAAGCCATGAACGCTCTGTAAACGGCAAAATATATTGCTGTTCATACCACGCTTTTGCATCCTCAAAATAGCGTCCACTTTCTATATATTCTGATAAATCGTTTTTCTCTTGCTGCGAATCTTTCATCGTTTTCCCTATTACACACTCCTTATCATAAGCGTATAGCCAGAATCTGTGAAGCAGAAACTTTCTCTCATGAAATCACTTTACACAACAAGATATGGTGATTATAACTATAAAATCCATCAATATATGGAAAAGTGGCACTATGTCAGGTGCAACTCCTCTAAAAAGGCCAAGCAGGCCGAAAAATAAATATGAAAATACAGGGTAAGATCCTATGAGTAGCGTTCCACAGCTCTTAAAAGATATAAGCTCAACCAAACTCATTGCAATCGGTGTTTTTGCCGTTGTACTAATTGGTGCGCTTATTATGCTTGGAATACGCATGAGCAACCCGGTTCTCTCTCCTCTTTTTGCTGGCCTTTCTCCTGATGATAGCACTCAAATTGTGGGGCAGCTTGAAGGTATGGGGGTGTCTTATGATATTAGAGATGGCGGCTCTCAAATTTTAGTACCTTCTGACCAAGTGCTTCGCCTCCGCATGACAATGGCGCAAAGCGGCCTACCTAGCAGTGGTTCTGTTGTTGGTTATGAAATTTTTGATAAATCAGATACGATTGGCGCCTCTAGTTTTGTAAATAATGTCAACTTGCTACGCGCACTTGAAGGAGAGCTAGCTCGCACCATCACTTCTTTTACACATATACAAACTGCCCGCGTTCACCTTGTTATACCTCGGCGTGACTTATTTTCACGTCAGCGACAAGAGCCTTCGGCTTCAATTGTATTACGCATGCGCGGTAATAAAGTTCTCGACAAAAGTGAAGTAGCAGCCATTGGCCACCTTGTCGCCACTGCCGTACCCGGCCTTTCTGTTGAAAAAATTACCATTGTCGACTCTTCAGGTAGACCTTTTAAACTAGGCGCACAGGATGAAAACGATCCAGCCATGGCTGCTTCTACTTCTCAGGAATACCGCCTAGCTGTTGAACGAAAAATGAAAAGCGTTATCGAAGATATTGTCGGCAGATCTGTTGGCATGGGAAAAGTGGAAGCACAAGTATCGGCAGAAATAGACTTTGACCGAATTGTAACCAATGCCGAAATTTACGACCCTGAAGGCCAAGTAGCGCGCTCTGTGCAAACAAGTGAAGCAAACGAAAAATCATCCGAAGGTGATGCCGGGAATGTTACTGTCAGCAACAATTTACCAAACGCAGATGCCAACAGCGATAATGCTGCAAGCCTTTCAAACTCAACACGAATAGAAGAAGTCACGAATTTCGAAATTTCTAAAACTGTTAAGAACCATATTAAGGAAACAGGCACGGTCAACCGCCTCTCTATCGCGGTGCTAGTAGATGGAGACTATCAGTACGACGCCGAAACAGAAGAATATACCTACATACCTCGCTCTGAAGAGGAACTCTCAAAACTTTCATCATTAGTTAAGTCAGCCGTTGGCTTTAATGAGGAGCGCGGAGACTCGATTGAAGTGATCAACATGCGCTTTTCAAATGAAATTCAAGGTGATGTGAGAGAAGGATCCTTCGAATGGTTAAAACGTGATTTAAGCAATATTATTCAGACAATTGTCATTGGTGTGGTTGTAATACTTGTGATACTATTAATTGTACGTCCCATCGTAAGTCGTGCGTTCGTTATTGCTAAAAGTGAGCGAAGCGAGAACGATTTAGAAGAAGCATTAGTGGGCGGCATTCCGCAGGGTGAGCTGGCCCAATTAGATGTTAGTATCGACGATGAAGACGAGGCAAAAGAAATTATGGATGTGGCACGATTTGAGAAAAAAATGAACTCTTCTTCCTTGGGTGCCATTAATGATATTGTTGGAACGCACTCAGAAGAGACCATATCTGTCATTCGGCAGTGGATGGAAAAAGAAGATTAGGATTAAATCTAATTAATACTTATATATGTAGTACTTGGGATTTTAGGTTTTTGTAAACATGGCTGGTAAAGAAAATTATACAAAACTCTCCGGTGTAGAAAAAGCGGCTATCATGCTCATGAGCGTGAATGAAGAGAACGCTGCTAAGTTGCTTGCGCTTTTTCATGATGACGAAATTAAAGAAATTTCGCAAACCATGTCGAGCCTTGGTAGCATTAGCCCCGAAGTACTTGAAAGACTTCTGTTTGATTTTACAAATCAGATTTCTCAATCAGTATCATTCGTAGGTAACCTTGAAAATACTGAACGCTTTCTAGCCAAGGTACTAGGAAAAGACCGCGTAGATAATATCATGGAAGATATCCGTGGTCCTGCAGGTCGTAACACGTGGGATAAGCTGGGAAACGTCAATGAAGAAGTACTGGCGGCTTACCTGAAAAATGAATACCCCCAAACAGTGGCACTCATTGTCTCTAAGCTTGCCCCGTCTCATGCGGCAAGAGTCCTTTCTATGTTACCTGAAGACTTCACCTTTGAAGTTATGCTGCGCATGCTAGATATGGATGCCGTTAAGAAGGAAGTGCTTGATGGCGTTGAAAAAGCACTTCGTGCCGAATTTATAAGCACAATTGCTAAAACTCAGAAACACGACAACAACGAAATGATGGCCGAAATCTTCAACAACTTTGACAGAACCAGTGAAACAAAATACATGGGGCTATTGGAAGATAGAGACAGCGAAGCTGCCGAGCGCATCAAGAACCTTATGTTCACCTTTGATGATCTTATCAAAGTTGATGCCGCCGGAATTCAAGTGCTTATGCGCGCAATCGATAAAAGCAAACTCGCACTGGCACTCAAAGGTGCCACGGAAGAAATTCGGGATATGTTCATTAAAAACATGTCAGGACGTGCATCTAAGATTCTTATCGAAGATATGGAGTCGCTTGGCCCTGTACGACTTCGCGATGTAGATGAAGCACAAGGCGCTATTGTTGCTGCTGCCAAAGATTTGGCTGCTAGTGGCGAGCTTGTTATTTCACAAGGTGAAGGTGAAGAGGACGAGTTAATTTACTAAGCTTAAGATCTGGTGATAACACGTAAGTAGGAAAGTATGAACAGTCATTCAAAATTTGAATTCGCAACACTTGACCGTAAAAAGGTAGCTAATTCTGAAGGCTCCAGAGATAAAGCCGCTTTTAAATCATTATTTGCATCCTTAAAGGAAGACTTACTGCAAAGCCAAGAACTTTTAAGGTCACGAGAAGAAGCTGCCGCCAATGCGCGCGAAAGTGCTATTCGTGCGGAGCTTGAAGCCCAGCTTCCCCTCCATCACAAGGCAGGCTATGAGGAAGGCTACACCAAAGGGTTTGCAGCTGCTAAATCAAATGATGACCAACTACAAAAACAACTTCTTCAAACGGTTGAAAAAATTGCCACTAACCTTGAAAGCATCACGCATCAATTAGAGCAAAAATTAAAAGCGCAACTAAAAGAAACAATAACACTGGCGCGCTACATTGCTGCTAAAGTGATTGGCGCAACACCAGATGACCGTTTTTTTGTTTCAATTGAGCAAATGCTTTTAGAGCAACTTCCGCTATTGATTGAAACAGAAAGTTTAAGAATACAGATACACAGCTCTCTTTTGCCCTTGCTGCAACTAAGGTTAGATGATATCTCACGGAGTGTAAATTTTATTGGAAATATTCGTATTCAAGGCGTGTCTCATCTGCAACCGGGTGACTGTTTACTCGAATGGGATGGTGGATCACTTGAAAAAAGCAGAGAAAGCTTACAAAAAGCGATTGATACTGTTTGTGAACAAGTAGCGCATGGTGTATCTTATAATCCAGAGTTAGCATAACGATCATTTAACTATAGGTAATTTTCATGGCTGACGAAGAAAATCAGACCCCTCCTGCTGAAGGACAAGCTGCTGCTGGAGAAGCAACAGCAATTATGGATGAAGCTCAGTCTATTGGCGGTGTAGATGACGCTTCCGATATCAATCTTGATGCCATTTCCGATATCCCTGTAGAAATTTCTGCTGTACTTGGACAAACAACCATGCCAATCAGCCAGTTGATGAAACTAGGACGTGGAGCGGTGGTAAAACTCGATCGAAAAATTGGTGAAGCGGTTGATATTTATGTCAACAACCGACTGATTGCACGAGGCGAAGTTGTTCTCGTAGAAAACCGTATTGGTGTTACTATGACAGAAGTCATTAAATCAGATAAAGAGTAGTAGGCCCTCCATGTCGGATACAAATCCTAAAATATTAGGAAGTGGCGTTGCAGACCCTACCACGATGCTAGGTGTGTTTTTTGCTTTTGCGTTAGTAGTTGCTGCTATCATCATTGGAGGAAATCCCTATGGATTTCTCGACCTAAAATCCTTCCTGATTGTGGTCTGTGGAACCCTTGCAGTTACCACGGCAAGCTTCTCATTTCACGAAATGGGTCAATGTTCTTCCGTTATCGTTCAGACGATGTTTTCTCGCTCAGAAGATATTTCACAAACCGCCATTCGCTCACTTGAAGTAGCTGAGATTGCGCGCCAGAAGGGTTTTCTGGAGATGGAAAAATATCGCAACTTAACCGACCATAATGAATTCTTCCAAGATGGTATCGATATGATTGTCGATAATAGTAGTGCTGAAGAAGTGGAGCGCGTGGTTAGCTCAGAAATCAGTGCAATGGCTGATCGTCGTGCCAAGAGTGTTACCATTTTACGCAAATCTGCTGAAGTATCTCCGGCGATGGGTCTTATTGGAACATTAATCGGCTTAGTCCAAATGTTGGGTAATTTAGAAGACCCTGCATCCATTGGCCCTGCCATGGCGGTAGCACTACTCACCACCTTTTACGGCGCCATTCTTTCCTATATGATTTTCACCCCTATTGCCACAAAACTAGAGCGTAACACCAAAGCAGAGTTACTCATTGCTAATGTTTATTTACATACGCTGCGTTCTATTATGAAGAAAGAGAATCCTCGCCAGCTCGAATTAGTGATAAACAGCATGCTTCCTCCATCTAAGCGCGTTCGCTATTTCGATCAAAAGCGTGCTGATCAGCAGCCAAAATATGATATTGACTTAGACCGGATATAATATGCGACTGCTCGTTATTGGAATCATGAATAGCCAACTGATGGAAGCCAGCGCCATTGCTAAAAAGCGTGGAGCAAACGTAACGCACTGCCCAACGATTGATAGCGCACTAGAGTCTTTAAGAAGTGGCAAAGGTGCTGATTTAATTATGGCCGATGTGTCACTCGCCATTGGGCAGTTGGTTACCGCACTTGAAACTGAACATATGCATATTCCTGTGGTTGCTTGCGGTATTGAAGGACATACACAAGATGCCGTTAACGCCATAAGAGCAGGCGCTAAGGAATATATTCCACTTCCTCCGGATGAAGAAATTATCGCAGCCATATTGGCTGCTGTAACAGAAGAAAGCTCTGCCTTCATTGCGAACAATCCAGAAATGCAAAAAGTGATCAAAATGGCGACCCAAGTAGCGCCTTCAGAAGCCAGCATTTTAATTACCTGTGAATCAGGTACCGGTAAAGAAGTTATCGCACGCTTCATTCATGATAAAAGCAAGCGAGTGGGGCATCCCATGATTTCAGTCAATTGCGCTGCCATCCCTGAAAACCTACTTGAATCAGAACTATTTGGTCATGAAAAGGGCGCATTTACCGGAGCGATTGCTCGTAGAATTGGTAAATTTGAAGAAGCCAACAGCGGTACATTACTACTGGATGAAATTAGTGAAATGGACCTAAAGTTACAGGCTAAGCTACTACGCGCCATTCAAGAACGTGTTATAGACCGTGTCGGCGGCACAACCCCTGTCAAAGTAAATATCCGTATTTTGGCAACTTCTAACCGCGACTTACAAGAAGAAGTTAAAGCGGGGCGTTTTCGTCAGGATTTATTTTACCGCCTGAATGTCATTCATTTACAACTTCCACCGCTTTACAAACGTGGGGACGACTTAATCGCGTTGGCCAATTTTTTTAATGAAAAATATACCAAGCTTAATGGCGTAGATATGCGTCCACTTTCTAAAACTGCTCTGGCAAAGCTACAGCGTCATAAATGGCCAGGAAATGTTAGAGAGTTAGAAAACACAATTCACCGAGCAGTGCTACTGGCAACAGGAAAAGAAATTGAAGAAGATGCCATCACTCTCAATGATGGCGACAACACTACCTCAAGTGAAGGTGCTAACGGCTCGGCCATCGTTGGCAAAACACTAGAAACGGTTGAGCGCGAACTGATTATAAATACGCTAGAACATTGCCTAGGAAACCGTACACATGCCGCTAACATATTGGGCATTTCTATTCGTACACTGCGTAATAAACTTAATATTTATAATGCAGAAACAAGCTAGATAGTGCCTATTTTGGCCAACGATTATGCACCCAGAACCATTGATCGGGATGCTCTCTCACCCAGCCCTCAATCATCTGATTGATTTGTGTCATAAAATTTACCGTATCTGCTGTTGCATCACCCGTATCATTTACATACATGGGTGGATGTACAATCACTCGGAAACCAACTCCGTTAGTTCGAATAATTTGTGCAGGAATCACCGGGCATTCAAATTTTTTTGCAAGTGTTGCAACTGCTGGTGCTGTCATCGCATCGCGGCCAAAAAATGGAATTGGAATCCCGTCATTCATTTTCTGATCGAGCAACATGCCCACAGCTTGCCCATTTTTAAGACATCTCAAAATTTCTTTTGCACCCGCACGCCCCTTGGCAATAGATTCTGACTGATATGATTTACGAACATGCTTTATTATTTTTTCTACCATCGGATTATTTGATGGGCGATAGACCAGCGCAAGTGGCGTACCATAAATAGCAGCTGTCTTGGGCGCTAATTCCCAGTTAGCCATATGGGCAGAAAAGAAAATTACTCGCTTGCCTGCTGCAAGATGCTCTTTCAAATATTCTGCACCTTGCACTTGCACAACGCGTTCAAATTCTTCTTTATTACATCGACCGATATAGGAAAACTCTCCCACAGTACGGCCCAAATTTTCCCACATATCTTTTATAAGACTCGCTCTTACATCTTCCTCCATTTCAGGAAAAGCATGTTTAAGATTTTTATTGGCTGTCTTATTAGCTTTAAATAACGGGCCAATCAGACGGGCTAATTTTCCGAAAATATAAGACGATACTGTCACGGGCAATATGCGCAATAAGGCATAGCTTAAAGCCGCAAGTGCTGCCTCTATCATGTAACGTAGCTTTTTCATTTTACTACCTGCTATCTTGTGACACTAAGTTCTTCTCAAGCCACTTTGTAATCAACGCTTCATCTTTAATAGAGAGCACTACTGGCAATTGATATATTTGCTCTTTGGAATGGTTTGCAAGACGCACCCAATCTTTCTCAGTCGTGATTAACGATGCGCAATGTTTTTGCGCTAGCTCATTGAGCATTCCCATATCCTTTGGCTTGTAAGGGTAATGATCTGCAAAGGCAATGGTTTTTGCTATTGTATAGTTTCTTTCTTTCAACGTAGCGAAAAAACGCGATGGATGCGCAATGCCTGCAAAAGCAACATATGTTTTATCACTTGGGGGAAACAACGTTTCATCCACTTCAAGTTGACCGAAAAATATTGGTTTATTTCCAACTATCTCGGCAGTGCCCGAAGTATCATCCCCTATAATTAACACGGCTTGTGTTTTCTCAAGCGCTTTCGTAAGAGGCTCTCGCAAAGGCCCTGCAGGGAAAAGATAGCCGTTGCCAATACCGTAGTTTCCTTGCATCACAAGTAGCGATGCTGTTTTCTCAATCGTTTGATTTTGCAAACCATCATCCATAATCAATACATCAACGCCTTCTTTCTGCTCAGCAAGCTTTACTGCAGCAACGCGATCTTTACCAATAAATACAGGCGCATGCTTTGCAAGCAGCAATGGCTCATCACCCACTTGCATTGCATTATGATGTTTTGGATTCACCTCTAAAGCATGTTCTTTGGAAAGACTGCCTCCATAACCACGGCTTATAAAAGCGGGGTGATATCCCTGCTGTTTTAAAAGATGACAAAGGCTAATGGCTGTGGGTGTTTTACCCGCACCGCCAATCACCGCATTCCCAATACACAATAATGGCAAGCGGCTATGATATGGTAAAGTATTCTGCTTACGGCAAGAAATAAGTGCATAATATAAACTAGAAACCGGTCTGAGAAGACAAGAAACTATGCTTTTATTTTGCCAGAATTTTGGTGTCTTGAAGCGCATGACTATCCGCTTTGTTTGCTTAAATACTCAAGGTGCGGTTGCAACGCTTCCATATAGGTTTTTAGTACGCCAGATTTCTTCTTTGCCAAATTTCCGGCGGCTTCTGCCAAGTGCTGTTGTTGGTCGGTATCGCGCAGCAATTGCTCCATCGCCTCATAAAGTGAGGTACTATCTGCAACTCTAATTGCGCCGCCTTTTTCTTGCAGCTCGGTAGCAATTTCTTTAAAGTTTTCCATAAATGGCCCAAACAATAATGCACACTCCAAACGGGCTGCTTCAAGGGGGTTTTGTCCACCATGCTCCACCAACGAGCCACCGATAAACACGATAGGCGCTAAGCGATAAAACACCCCCAATTCACCCATAGTATCCGCCAGATAAATATCTGTTTCATCGTGCACAGCTTCACCTGAAGAACGCTTGGCTATGATCAGCTTTTGCTTCTCTCGTATTTCCTGCTTAATATCATCCGCTCGTGCAGGATGGCGCGGCACAATAATCGTTAATAAGTCCGTATGCGCCTCTTTGAGTTTAGCATGGACTTGTGCAATCATCACCTCTTCACCGGGATGGGTGCTCGCACACACCCAAACAAGACGATCCCCAATCATACTTACCAACTCACCCATTTTCTTAGAATCCGATGGCAGGCTTGGCGAATCATTTTTCAGATTTCCAAGGAAACGTATTTCCTTTGCTCCCAACTCTTTCAAGCGCTTGCCATCTTCTTCACTTTGGGGCAATACGAGAGTGAAATAGCTTATCAGCGTTTTTGCAAACTTGGGGTAGCGTCGCCATTTCTTGAGAGAATTCTTTGAAAGACGCCCATTCAATAAAATCATCGGGCAGTACTTATAGGTTTCTGAAAGCAAGTTTGGCCAAATTTCAGATTCCACCCATAATGCCAAATCAGGTTTCCAATATTTCAAGAAACGACGCACTGCCATATAACGATCCACCGGTACATATTGATGGTAGCACCTATCTGGCAATCTTGTTTTCATCATCTGGGCTGAGGTGACAGTACCTGTTGTCAGCAAAACACTCAGGCTTGGATATTTGCTAGAAATTTCTTTCATCAGTGGTAATACAGAAAGCGCCTCTCCAACACTTGCTGCATGAATCCACACTAGCTTGCCTTTCGTACGCGTAATAGAAGGCACACCCAAACGCTCAGGCAAGCGTTCGGCATCTTCTTTTCCAAGTGCTTTGCGCTTAAACAAATAAGCGTCAATCAACGGCGCACCAATAATACTTAATAACCGATAGACATGTAGGAGCATCTTATGCACCTTTCCTTTTTAATTTTTGAGTCTGTGCAGGTTCAATTACAGGCAATCCCATTTTTTGGTCTGCTGTTTGCGTTAACACAACCATTTCCTGCTCTAATATTTTTTCAAGTGCATGCACTTCTTGCTTTGTTGCATCGGCCTTAATGTAGTGTGGTTGGCCATAAATGGCAATGCCTTTGCCAAAAGGGTGGCTTAATATAAACCTATCCCATGTTTTAAAAACACGGCAATGCTTGGTACTATAAGTAAATGCTACAATCGGTGCGCCACTCTTTTTTGCAATTTCTACGATGTTACCACCAACGCGCATCCGCGGGCCACGTGGGCCGTCTGGCGTAATGGCCAAGGTTTGTTGCGGGCACTCTAACACATCCAGCGATGCTTTCAGCGCCTGCATGCCCCCTTTTGAAGAAGAACCTCGGATAATTTTCTGCCCTAAAAATTGCACAACAGAGGTGATCCACTGCCCATCTTTATGATGCGATATCACAACATTATTTTGCATCTTTTTAGGTGTAAACATAGCAGCAAGCAGCAACCTACCGTGCCAAAAGCTGAAAATAATTGGTTTTTTTTGTGCAATGCGTTCTTTTACTTCGTTTGGCATCTGCCTTTCCCACCATGTGGTGTGGTAAATAAAACGTATATAGACACTTACCAAAAAGCAAAGCGAGTGCATAACAGGAGGAAAATTTAACAGGGTCTTTAACTTCATATGCTACAGCCCACGATGATAGAGCTTCGCATATTCACCCTCTTTTTTTAGCAAAGCGCTATGGCTGCCTGATTCCACCACTTTGCCTTTTTTCAGTACATGAATTTGATCTGCATGTTCAACTGTTGAAAGGCGATGTGCAATAATCAAGGTAGTACGCCCTTTCATGAGGGTTTCTAGTGCTGCCTGAATCTTCTTCTCAGAAATAGGATCAAGTGCCGAAGTTGCTTCATCCAATAACAATATAGGTGCATCCGCAAGAATGGCTCTGGCAATTGCAATCCGCTGGCGCTGGCCACCTGAAAGCGTCATACCATTTTGACCAACCATCGTATCGTACCCTTGTGGTAAATCGCGAATAAATTCATCCGCCGCTGCTTGAATCGCCGCTTCTTTAATTTCTTTTTGCGAAGCATCGGGCCGCGCATAGGCGATATTGGCCGCTACCGTATCATCAAATAGCACGACATCTTGCGTTACAATGGCAATGTTATTGCGAAGCGATGCCAATGATATCTCTTTAATTTCGTGCCCGCCAATAGTCAGAGAGCCACCTTCTGCTTCATAAAAGCGTAAAATAAGGTTAAACACGGTCGATTTTCCACCACCTGAAGGCCCAACCAGTGCCGTCACTTTGCCCGCCTCTGCTATAAAACTCACACCGTTTAAAGCTGGCTTAGTAACATCATAATGAAATTCAACATCTTTCAGCACAATTGAACCACCTTTTCTTGGTAGCGCTTTAGCATTGGCCGCATCCGTAATGGTAGGCTCAACGTCCAACATCAAAAATAACCGCTTCGCCGCTGCAAGCCCTTCCTGTAATGCAGTGTTTAAACTCGTAAGGCTTTTCATCGGCTTATAAGCCATCAGCAGTGCCGTCATAAACGAGAAGAATGCACCTGCGGTGGTTTGTTCCTCAATCACTTGCATTCCACCATACCAAACCACTGCTGCAATCGCAATTCCGGTGAGTGTTTCCATAATTGGGGATGCGAGAGATTCTGTCACTGATGCTTTAATATAGAGCTTAAAGATTCGTTCCATCACGTTGCTGGCGCGAGTAATTTCTTTTGCTTCCTGCCCATAGGAGCGAATGACGCGAATGCCGCTGAATGTTTCATCTAACCGTTCGGTAAATTGCCCCATTTCCTCTTGTGAAGCGTGCGAAATCTTACGCATGCGCTTGCCAAGCCTTATGATGGGGTAAACCGCAACTGGCAACACCACAAACGCAATAAACGAAAGCGCAAGGCTTTGATAGAGCATCATCCCTACCATCACCACAAAAGTTAGGCTCTCACGCGCTGTGCTGGTCAACACGTTCGAAACACTACGGCGCATAATGTTAATGTCGTTCGTAAAGCGTGAAATAAGTTTACCTGATGCCTGTTGATGCAAAATTTTCATATCGGTATAGAGTAAATGACGATAGAGCTGAATTTGCATATCCGTCACAATGCGCTGGCCTAAAAAACGCATCCCTACATCCTGTCCATAATTGGCAAAGCCTTTTACAATGAACGTAGCAAGCACCGCCAGTGGCACTAGCATCAGCATGGTTTCGTCTTTATTGATGAAAATTTCATCTAAAATTGGCTGCATCAAATAGGCTTGCGTACCCGACATTGCAGCCACAATCACCATGCACACTACCGAGCCACTCAAACGCCCCATATAAGGACGGATATAAGTGCTAACCAACCGCTTCAATAAGTAGCCTGACTGATCATAATGTGGTGCGGGTGTTTGCTGGTTCACTTAAACTCCTGCCACCGTCATTTTTTCAACCCTTAAGGTTGGCGCATTGGTGCTATAACGAAATTCCAAATCATTGGCCGGAGTCAAATTTAAGAACATCTCTTTTAGGTGTCCTGCAATCGTAATTTCTGAAACCGGATAGGCTATTTCGCCATTCTCAATCCAAAAACCTGCCGCACCTTGGCTATAATCACCCGTCACCAGATTAATACCCATACCGAATGTTTCGGTAAGATACAAACCGCTTTTAATATCACCAATCAACTCGTTAAACGACAATGCGCCATTTTCCAT
>CAYGPX010000003.1:0-22764 GCA_964351935.1 uncultured Rickettsiales bacterium
ATTTTTACTACTTATTGCGGTAATGATTTATTACGGTATCTATCCGGGGTGGCAGATAATTACGTTGCCATTCTTTATCATAATTGCAGTTATAACTGCACTTGCTGTTGCTCTATGGCTTTCAGGGCTTAATGTGCTATATCGCGATGTAAAGTTCACTTTACCTTTTTTAGCTCAGCTTTGGATGTTTGCTACACCAATTGTATATCCAATTTCTATTGTGCCCGAAGAATACCAAGCACTTTACTTATTAAATCCCATGGCTGGTGTTATTGAAGGGTTTAGGTGGGCACTACTTGGAAGCACGTCACTAAATATGACGGGTATTTTAATCTCTTCGTTGGTTATTGTATTAATTACAGTTGTTGGTTTTCTTTACTTTGATAAAGTTGAGAAAGATTTTGTAGATAAAGTATAGTTATGACAGAAATTATAAAAATTGAAGGCCTAGGTAAACGCTATAAGCTAGGAGCGCTTGAGCCTTATAAAACCTTAAGTGATAAAATTAGCAATATCTTCACTAAGACTAGTGATAAACGCAAGATTACTCATCCTCAATATAAGTGGGCATTAAAAGATATTAATCTTACCGTTAATCAAGGTGATATTGTCGGTATTATTGGTAAAAATGGCTCTGGAAAGAGCACATTATTAAAGGTGCTTTCTCGTATTACTACCCCTACAGAAGGTTATGCTGAAATAAAAGGGCGCGTCGGCGCTTTGTTAGAAGTAGGGACGGGTTTTCATCCTGAACTTACCGGTCGTGAAAATGTATTCATGAATGGCATGATTCTAGGGATGAGTAAAAAAGATGTGCAACGTCAGTTTGATAGTATAGTTGACTTTTCTGGCGTAGAGGAATTTATTGACACTCCTGTAAAACGCTACTCTAGCGGTATGAAAATACGTCTAGGCTTTGCTGTCGCAGCACATTTGGAGCCAGAAATTTTAATTATAGATGAAGTTTTAGCGGTAGGAGATGCTGAATTCCAGAAGAAATGCATTGGTAAAATGAAGGATGTTTCTACTGAAGGGCGAACGGTGCTTTTTGTTAGTCATCAAATGGAAATGATTGAGAATATCTGTAAACGAGCAGTGCTATTGGAAAATGGCCAAATAAAGAAACAAGGAAAAACAAGCGACATTATTGAGCGGTATCTCGTTGATGTTAATTCTAAAGATTGTGGTTACTTATTTAAAAATGATGCTTTGCCTAATGGCACAGGTGTGCTGCGTATTAAGGAAGTTGATTTTGTAGATAACGATAACAAGTTATACAATTGTTTACGTACAGGTGACAGTGTTCGTATTAGAATGCTTGTAGAACAGGAAAAGAATGCTCAAATAAGTGATGTGATGGCAACATTTGTTATTCGTGATACATACCAGAAAATCATGACATCATTTCGTACTATTGTTTCAGGCGAAATATTATCGGTTAATGAGAAGTTAACACATATTGTATGTAACATACCGTTCTTTAATTTATCTCCCGGGAAATATTTTCTTAATTGTATCGTAAGAATTAGCCAAACACATTCAGATCAGATTATGTACGGATACACATTCGAAGTTCATGAAAAAGATTTTTTTAACTCAGGGAAGTCTATCGCTGATCAAGGAGTGTTTTTAACTCCATATTCATGGAATACTCATGTCAGTTAGTTCATCGATTGCTGTCGACCTAGAAAAAACAGAGAATTTAGATATTTGTTTTAGTGGAGATGTATTATCTGAAAAATGGAAAAAGAAGATAACATCTAATATTTTATCACTTTATAAAAGCGATAAATTAGAAGATCTATCATCCTTAAGTGGTGCTTTTAGCTTTTGTTTAAGTAATAGAGCTACGAACACATTTATTTTATATCGCAGCCCCTCAAGTACAGTCGATATTTTTTATGCATATTCAAAAGATAATAACTTTAAATATGACTTCAACTTTAAAAGGCTACTCAGCTCAATAAAAGAAACTCAGGTTGATCTAAGTGGTGTTTATTTTTATCAATTACGATATGCACTATCTTCGTCACTACCTATTAAAAACATGAAACGACTTAAATGTGGTGAGTTAATTACATTTAAGAGTAACTCCATTAATTCGCGGTTTCCATGGATTAGTGCCGTTATCCCTAAAAATAAAGTTTCTAAGGAAAGTGGTTTACAGCATTTTGAAGACACGCTAGAGGAAGTGACGGATGAGCTTCTAGAGGCCTATGCAGATAAAGAAGTTGGTTTGTATTTTTCTGGTGGAGTTGACTCAACAATATTAGCGGCATCACTGTCAAAGAAAACAAAACTTAAAACATTTTGTCTTTCTTTTGAAGAAGATAGGTATAACGAGGCTTCTTACGCTAAAAAAGTTTCTGAATATTTAAGTAGTGAGCATTTTGTAGCTCCTTTAAAAATAGACTGGGACACTATTGAGAGTGCCTTTTCAAATAATATATTGCCCTATGGGCACCCCTCTATTGTTGCATCATCTGCTATTGCAAACTTTAGCAAAGAGCATGCAGATGTTTTCATATCTGGTGATGGTGCCGATGGTTATTGGGATGCAAGCCCGCTCTATTTAAGGCTTTTACCCATTATTTCTTTAGCGGAGAACTCTTCGATATTCTCTTATGGCTTAAATAAACTTCCTAATAACTGGTTTAAGTATGCCGAGCGAATAGCTGAACTGTTAATGGCAAAACCATTATCGTTTGACTTTACGGATCCAAAGTCTGTGGTGACTCAGAATCTAATTAAGAAACTCTTACTTCCCTCAGTTTCTGATCACTTTAAGCTATTAGAAAATGCAAATGCTGATTTAGAAATAGGTTTGTTGAGTGATATTTCTCAAATAATTGAATTTATCAATTCAACCTGTAATATTAAAGGTGACTCTGCTGCATGGGCTCTCCTTACACAAAATGTAGGTCAGACATTTGTAATGGAAAAAATGAAGGCAACGCACGTAAAAAACAACATTGCATTTTCTGCCCCATTTTTTGAAAGTAAACTGGCTACACTTGCTTTATCCTTACCATGCCAACTAAAACAAAATAAGCAGCTGCTCAAAGGGTATATAACCAAAAACATAACTAACCAAGAAGTTGCTGGTTTAATTCTTCGTCCAAAGCATGGCTTTGGTATTAACCACAGAGAGCTTCTGGCTCGCTTTTCTTCCCAAGTAGCTGATTATCTATCCAATAATAATTTTGCTGAGTATATGAATTTTGACAAAACGAACTATAAAGTTATGTTATCAGAATTAAATCAATGTACCCAAAAGCCTCTTACACGACATAAAACCCTTAATATTTGGGGAATATTTGCCCTATGTGTTTGGTGGAATACGTATTTAAAACGATAAACAGTTGAGATATTTCTTATGTTACTCGATATTTCACATGCTCAATTTAACTACAAACCATTTCCGGTAGGCGTTGCTACAAACGTTATACCTGCAGATATTTATCACGACTTGTGTAAGAATTTTCCTGATATTAGTCTTTTTGCGAACACAGCAAACGAATATGGTACAAAGAAATTTGGGCTTTCAACCGCTTATAACCCAGATAAATATCATGGTTTTCTTAAAGAAAACAAAGTGTGGAAGAATTTTGCAAACTACATTAATAGTCCTGTTTTCATTAAGCATATTTTAGATACACTCACATCAGCAAATATAGATATTGGCTTAAGTAATATGCGATTAAGTGCCCCGAGTAAAAAAGAAAAAATACTAGATTCAATAGCCAGTTTAGCTAAATTTAGATTACCAAGAAAAATTGAGTATTTAAGAACACGCTTTGAGTTTTCTGCTATCCCTGCTGATAATGGCTCTTTATTGCCTCACACAGACTCGCCAAAGAAAATAGTCTCTTTAGTTCTTACTATGACAGAAAAAAATGAATGGCCAACTAGCTTTGGTGGAGCAACCGATATACTAGAACCAATAGACGATAAAAATAATTTTAACTGGATAAACTATCAGCTTCCTTTTGATAAAGTTAGAACCATTTCTTCACATGGATATAACCCAAATCAGTGCCTGATTTTTATTAAAACATTTAACTCTTGGCACTCCGTTGGACCTATGTATAATGCGGGCGTAAACCAATATAGAAAAACTGTTACAATAAATATTACGCGCTGATGATGAAAAAGTTTTTAAAGAAACTAGAAACCACTCTGGATGCTATCTTTTGTAAGAAAGATTATAAAAACGCTGATCGCATCCGCAAAGATGAGTTGGAAAAGTTTAATTCATTAGGCCTTGATTTTAATGAAGCTGTTCAAACATTAAATCCAGCTTTGGAAAAAGTGAATCTTCAACCCTACTCTGCTCAAACTGATAGTATACATTGGGTAATGGCTGCTGCCTTAAGTAAACAGTTTAAGCCTTCTCGAATTCTGGAAATAGGAACCCATACAGGTCGCTTTACTTTGCTATTGCGTGATTTTTTTCCTCAAGCACATATAACTACCGTAGACTTGCCTGAAAATGACCCTATTTTTCATGATGTTTATTATGGTGAAAAAAACAAAAAAACCTTAAGAAAACTAAGGAATGGACGCGAAAAATTTTTACATCCACTCTTGGAAAACGATAAGAACGTAAGGTTTATTGAGGCTAATTCGTTTTTTATACCTTCTTTGGTAGATAAAGATTTTGACTTTATTTTTGTGGATGCTGGACACTTATATCCAGAAGTAGCTTGGGATATTTGTAACGCATACCACCTGATAAAGAAGCCAGGTGGAATAATGATGCTTGATGATATTTTACCTGATGCTAAGATGGGTACAACTGGCGCTGTTTCCGATGCCGCACATCAAATGATACAATTTTTATCATCTAGAATAGAAAATATTACGATTGAATACTTTTTAAAACGCCATAATAGCGATTTATTTGCAAATCCTAAAACGCGTAAATATGTAGCCCTAATAAAATTTAACTGATCAGTATTACTCTGGAGTAAGTATGCCAATTCCTGAAAAATTAGAAGTACGACAAATTGCATTAGAAATTTACGGCGGCTGTAATTATAAGTGTCCAATGTGTCCTCAATCAACTGGAAGAGAAAAAGACTTCCTTAAAAAAATGCCTTTTGAAGTATTTAAAAAGACAGTGGATGAGGCACTTGAGTATGGGCTTGAGGTTATCAGCATTCAAGGTTCCGGCGAACCTACACTGCATCCTGAGATGGGAAGATTTATTCGCTACGTGAAAGAAAAAGGCGTTCGCTGCATATCACTTACTAATGGGTTTCGTTTAACGTCTGAAATTAGCCGCACTATTGTTGAAAGTGGCTTAGATTCATTGCGTATTTCTGCTATTGGATATGATCAAGAAAGCTATAAAAAATGGATGAGCAAAGATGCATTTGAGCTTGTGCGTGAAAATGTCAAAGAATTAAAGCGTATTAAAGACGAGTTGGGCAGTAATATTGAAATCGCTTTTTACCATCTTATAACCGATATAGCTAATGTTGAGAAAGAAGTAGAGTTGTATAAGAAAAATTGGGTTGAGTATTGTGGTATCAACGCAGAAATATGGACAATGCATAACTGGGGTGGTCTATATGAGGATATTCCTTATAATCGTCCAGTCCAGAAGAAACGCAGCTGTGGTAGGCCTAACTCACCTTATTTGACCGTGAGGGCTGGTGGATTAGATGGACATCATGGCGCTGTAGTACCATGTTGTTTTGTACTTGGACAAGACTCAAAGGCTGTACTTGGTAACTTAGATACGCAAAGTATTAGGGAAGTAATTGAAGGAGATGCTTATAGCAATCTTCGTGCAAAACATTCTTCAAAAGATTTTGATGCAATAGATTATTGCAAGGGGTGTGACCAACTCTATGATAGCCCGGAAAGTTTGGTGTGGACTAATATTCCCGGGAAAGAATATGGGCAGTCTAAGTACCTTCAAAACCTAGACTATCGTGAATGGAACATCTAAGTAAAAACCATAATACTATTGCCGTTGCTTATTCGCAGCAAGATGCAGAGAGTTTTTTAGCTAGTGAATGGTTAGAAAAAAGCCAGTTGCTAGCACTAACTCCTGCAGCATACATTGTATTTGCTCGTAATGATATTGAGTGTAGAAGAAGTACTGACTTTTTTACTGACGAGCAACAAGCAAAGTGTGCAGTAACTGGCCGAGAAGCATTTGAATATCTTCGCAAAGCTTTCAAAAGCCAATTTACTTCTGTTCGTGGCATTGAAGTGCCTTTCTCATTTCTTGGCTATACAATAACCGTTATATCTGAGCGTATATGGCTTACTTTACCCGATGCAAGGAATTATGTTTTATTTAATGGTAGTGGCTTTAGTACATATGACACGAAGGTAGGGGTTCATAATACGCTTCTTTCTAAGTTGATCCATGAATGTGAGTGGATTACACTTCCATATATAAAACCTTCATGTTTACAATTTCGTCTTTGGTTTCGTTATTGGCAATTAAAAAAATACAGTTCCTATAGCTCAACTATTGCTCTTTCTGCTAAATCTAAAATACATACTTTTGCAAGAGCTTATTCAAAGAAACATTCAGAGAAGATTGTTTTGGTAAAACCTTATAATGGAGCGTCATTTATTAGCTATTTAAGGTCTGTATTAAGGGGGCATCCAATTATAGATAATTACGCTATCCCCTCCAAATGCGAAACTGAAATAAAGCAATTACAAGCTATTATCAGCAATTCCTCCAATTCTGTTAGGCGTGCATTAGAGCCTTTAACTCCTCTTATAACGCATAAGCTCCTGACATTCATTTCTCTTTATCGTGATTGCAAGAAGATACTTTCAAAATTCCCCAGAAAAAGTGTGGTGTATTGTCAGGAGGCAAATGAATTGCAAAACTCACCACTTAATTGTGCTGCTATTTCTGAAGGTTTTATAATTAGAAATATGAACCACAATTCATTACCGTTACCTCAAAACGAAACCGCAAAACAGTTAATGCAAACCATGCTTGAGGGGCGGATTATAAACTCCTTAACTAGTGAATATATTACATGGTCACCACATACAGCGGCGTTTGCGGGCAGATTAGGGCAAGGAGTAACTATAAAGCCGCACATGCCGGAATACCCTCCGCTAAAAAAGCAGCCTTATTTTAAGATATTATATGCAAGTAACGCAGTTGACTATGACCATTTTTATCCATTTATTATTGAAACTTCCGATGAATTTGCGCAGGCTGCAGTTTCATTTGTTGAGAATGTTACATTTAGTAACAATTTGCGCGTAACTATAAGAATTAGAAATAAGCCTGAATTCAATCCTCAAGTTTTTAAAGAGATGGCTAAAACCCAATTATCTGAATATGTACAGATTGAAGATTCAGGACAGGACTTTTTATCGCAACTTTCGAAGTCAAACTTGCTTGTTGCATATATGTCCTCTACTATTGAACAGGCTTTGCAAATGAGAATTCCTGTTTTATTATGGGGCCCAACAGTGCGCCACCAGCACTTAAAAGCGCAAAAAACACCTCCTACAAAGAATAAGCGTTCTGCTGTCTATGTAGTGTATGATAAAAATAAGCTAAATATGATGATAGCAGCAATAAAAGATGCACATAATAACCGGCCTCTAACCAATGAAGAATTACAAGTACATCTATTTAAGTAAGGTGAATTATGCCTAATAAGCAATTAAATGAAAAAAAATTTTTATCTGACGGCTTTCAGATTTTGCGAGGGCTATTTTCACCTGAAGAATTCAAGAGAATGCGTGAATCCGTATATAATAGCCTAAAAAAGAATAAAGCTGCCGGTGTTCAGATGGTAGATGCACTTGGCGATGAATTTATGGCGCCTTACGTGTATGACTCTCGAGTTTTGGATGTTGCAAGAGAATTACTTAAATCAGATAATATATGCTACTTTGGTGATGCAAGCTATGCAGTTATTGGGCATAATTATGATGTAAAAACAGCAACGGGGTGGCACCGGGATAATACAGATAGAACTCCAAATAAATCCTCTCCAGATTGGCAGACGCCCTATACACTTATTCGTTTTGGTTTTTATCTCCAAGACCATAAAAATAAATCAGGCGGCTTAATGATTCGTCAAAAATCACATAATGGCATTAAGAGTAAATATAAAATAGTCACATTATTACGTGAGAGATACATAAACACCAATATAGGTGACGTTGCTGTTTGGAATATGCGAGCAAGCCACTCTGGTGTAGGAAAGTGCCTTAAGTGGTTTTCTCAAATTGCTATTAGCCCCTATCTTGAAAATAAAATACCATCTTTCTTAATTGCGCCAAACACAACTGAAGAACGTGCTGCATTCTGGGTTTCTTATGGCATAAATGACGCACACCTTAAACGCCATTGCGATTATTTGATGCATCGTAGTGAACGCAAGAAAATGTGGGAAAACTCTTACTACTCTCCAGAAACTCTCAAAGCGTGTAAAGAGGCTGGTTTGCAGGTTATTGATATGCCTTCACGTATGCGCCAAGCCATAGATAATGGCGAAGAAGTGGGTGGTCATGATCACCATTATCAATTTAATGTTTAAACTTAATTAGAAAAAGATAAATTATGACCCAAGTAAAGGCAGCATACGCAAGCTTACATGATAGTGATAACTCGGTTGAGCGTTACCTTAGAAAATTACAGCAACCTTTTGAACATATACGCCATCAAATTGAAGAGCGCATTTTAGCTAAACATATGAAAGGCAAGTGCTATGATTGCACGATTGGTCTAGGACGTTTTATTGGAAAATTACCCAATGTAACAGAATATGTGGGTATGGACTTCTCTATTCCATTTGTAAATTACATTCGCCAAGAGTTTTCTAATGTATCTGTAAAACAAGGAAATTTGATTGAAGCTATTCAAGAACCAGATGAAAGTGTAGACTCTATACTTTGTCTGCGCAGTCTTTCCGGTATTGGGCACTTAGATAAAATCATCCCCGAAATGACGAGAGTACTTAATAAAGGCGGAATCATGGCGATAGATTATGGCAGAATGGCGTCTCATAGCAAATCAGCATATGGTGATATACACGTTGATAATGAAAATATAGAAGCAGTGCTCGCTAATTTACCATTGCATCGGGTTGAAACCTATTATGTAGATGGTTTTTTTAGTCCTTTTAAGAAGCACGCTCTTTTTTACGCCCTTACTGCAAAGGTTCGCGCATTCGTGCCTGATGTTGTGCTACTTTCCGCCGATAAAGTGTTAAGTACATTTTACTGGCAAAGACAAATTATTATACTGCAAAAAAAATAATAGTGCCACCTAGATACTTACATCAACAAAATGAATTGCCAGTAATCCTACTCATGGTACTGGAATATGGTGAGTTTTCTGAGTTGCTCAGGGTAGCAAATATATTAAAGCAACACGGTAAATTTGAAGTTCTAATACAATTTATAAAGCTACGTTATGAAAAACTTCCGGAAGACACTAAATTAGCATTACAGCACGGCCATAAGTGGGTTGATGCTTACGGTAAAATACATACTATTCCAGCAAAAACAGCATTTGGATTTATTAAGAACCCAAGCAGAAAGCGTAGTGCGCCTCGCCTAAACACTAACGAAAAAGAATATTTCGATAAAGAAAGTATCCCCTCTAAACAGTTGTGTTTATCCATTTCTTTTAAGTATCTTGCCGTTGACATTCTTAACACAATAAATGACCTTAAGCGTTACTATCTGCGCTATCGTAAATTAAAACGTATTATTACCGCATTAAAACCAGCGCTACTCATTGTTGCTCAAGACAGTTTAGGAAAAGAAATTTCCTTTGCTTTAAAGGCTGCAAAGAAACAGAGGATTCCAACAATGATTATGCCATTTGCTATGTTTAACACAGAGGAATTATTAAAATTTGCATATGGAAAGCCAGCGTTTGATGTAAATGCAACGCCATTAAATAGATTAGTTTCACTTATTTACCCTCAGTGGAAAGCTCGGTTTAAAGAAAAGTATATTCTAAGAGAAGCTGGAAGTCGTATACTAGCACTCGAATTACTCAGATTAGGTTCAAAAACACCATGGATACCATGTTCTGAACCTGTAAATAAAATTACCTGTGACAGTAAGATTACTAAAGACAATTTTATATCCATGGGGATACCTGAAGAAAGGTTATCCTCCATTGGTAGTGTTGTTTATGATAAGCTTGCATCAATAAGCACTGAACAAATACATACTTGGAAAGAAAATATTGGCCTAATTGAAGATCAACCAACGCTAGTGTGTGGATGGCCAGTAAATATGAGTCACTGGCTTGGAGTTTCTGAAGGGGTGTTTTCAACTTATGAAGAAAATACAGAATTTTGGGCGCAATTACTTGCAACAATCAGAGATAAATATCACTACAATGTTGTTATTTCAGTGCATCCAAAATCTCTAGAGAGTGAAACCTTTGCTGCCAAAAAATACAAATTAAAATGTGTAAGCGGTCAATCTGATATAGCAATTGCAGCATGTGACCTACTAACAACACTCAATGGTTCATCTATAACAGCATGGGCAATAGCACTTTCAAAGCCAGTAATTCTTTTTGATTGTTTTCTTACAGATTACCCAGAGTTTAAGAACATCCCTGGGTGTGAAATTTATAACGAAGCACTATCATTTAAGAAACGTTTAATCGAGGTTTGTGGAGATAGTGAGGAAAGAAAAAGACTCGCTTTTGCAATGAGTTCTATAGCAAAAGACTGGGGTATATTGGATGGAAAGTCATCTGAGAGATTACTAAATACAATTGAGACACTAATTTCATAATATGCAAGAAAAAAGCCTATTTAATTTTTCTTATACTCCATTTATAGGCATTAGATGTCACCTATCTAAAATGCTAGAAACCCAAGATAGCATCACCTAATCCTTTTTACTCAGTAAGGTTTGAGACACTATAGATAGTTGTGTTTTTTAAACAACTATCTATAGTGTCTCAAAATAATCTATCCCGAATGTTATTCTAGAATGGAGTAAAACGATGTCTGCACTTAAAAAATACGTTAGTGATGTTGTTGACTTTCCGAGTAAAGGTATTGTTTTTCGTGATATCAGTCCACTGCTGGCAGAAAAGTTCACCGAGACGATAGAGCAAATGGAAGCGATGTTTGAATCCTCGTTCTGGGAAGATACTTGCACAATCGTAGGCATCGATGCCAGAGGTTTTCTTTTTGCATCTGCGGTAGCAGCAAAAAAGCAGAAGCGTTTGGTGCTGGTACGTAAAGCAAATAAGCTTCCACCACCAGTTATATCGCTTTCTTATCAGCTTGAATATGGTGAAGATACACTGGAAATGAAGCCGGGCAAGGGTAACGTGCTTATCGTAGATGATGTACTTGCCACAGGAGGCACTTTGCGGGCTGCTGCTGATTTATGCAAGAAAGCCGGATATACAGTTGGTGGTTTTGCAACAGCGATTGATCTGACTTACCTTAACGATTTCTCGTGGGAAGGTCTTAAAGTTAATTCATTGATACAATATGATGACTAATCCTCTTATCGTAATGGCACTTGCAACAGAAGCGCAAGGATATTTTGATGAGTTACCAGTCGTCTTTACAGGTGTTGGTAAAGTAAATGCTGCTTACCAATCACTCAAGGCGATTTATTCACACCGACCAAGCCATGTTATTAACCTTGGTTCAGCAGGCAGCTCGACTTTTTCCGCTGGTTCTGTTGTGAATTGCGTGAACTTTGTGCAACGCGATATGGATGCAAGGCCGCTTGGTTTCGAGCGTTATGTAACACCCTTTGAGATGGAAAAGCTTCCTGTACTCAGTTACGGCACTCGTTTGAATCATTTACCTGAGGGGATATGTGGCACAGGCGATAGTTTTCACATTGAAGGTGCAACGAAGGGATTTAATGTGATGGATATGGAAGCGTACGCACTTGCCAAGGTTTGCCAACATGAAAGCATACCTTTTACCTGCATTAAATTTATTACCGATGGCGCTGATGGACAAGCCGCTAATGATTGGAATGAGATGCTTGCTATTGCAGCACTTAATTTAAGGCAGTGCTATGACACTCTTTCACTTTAGAATTCTTAATAGCGCCCATCTTGCTAAAGGTAGCATAAAAAAGCTTATGAATAATGTTGAAATTTATAGCGAATAAAGATGTAAGGCGTTTTGTTTTATGAAAAAAGTTTTTTACCTTGAGTGTTCAGGAGAACACTGGGCAAGTGTTGCAAACACATTAAATAAGAAGCATAACTGGCAGCCTGTATTGTGGACAGCAATGAAGGATTCAGAGTCTGCAATTAAAAATATTTACCATGATACCGTTTTTCAGGAAAGCTACTCTGCTATTCGAGGTATTCCTCTTCCATTTGATATACCTTTAAAACCACTAGATGGACCTTTACTAAAATCTCTTGCTGAGACTGAATCACTAGCAATACAGATGATGGATCGAATGGATCCCAATGGCATTACATTTCCTTATGTGGCTCGTCGCAAACACTATTTAAACTTACTTCGTTATTGGTATTCTGTGCTCTTACACATGAAGCCTGATATTGTTATTTTTCCTCTGTCACCTCATGTAGTTTATGATTTTATTACTTACCATTTATGCAGATATATTGGCATCAAAACACTAATGTTTGAGCGCCCTGGGTTGCCTAAGCGCCTATTTGCTGTTGAGTCATTTGAAGATGGTTCACCAGAGTTACCTAAAGCTATTGAAGAAATTACGAAAAAAAAAGAGATTGTACTTTCGCCTGAGACACTTAAATACTTAGACGAATCCAGCTGCACCACAGCAAAGTCAACTCCTGTTAACTATCAAAAAAAATTACTACGGCTTGGGCTTTCAAATAATAAAGGTCAACAAAAAAAGCTATCTTCTTTCTCTTCGTATTTATTGGGTTTTAAGCGCGCAGCTTATATTTTACTACGAACAAGGATCTTAATCAGTGAAAATTATATAGTGGTTTCAAATAAGTCTCCTGAACATTTCCCTAACACTTTAGAATGGCTTTACTACTTCTTTAGCGGTCTACAAAAGAAAATTCGCCTTAAAAAATTACATGATAAGCTCTCGTCAAGCTGTAATATTGACTTTAATCAACCATATGTTTTTTTAGCACTTCACTATCAGCCTGAGCGTGCAACACTGCCTATGGGGGCTCAATTTTCAGATCAACTTCTCATTGTCGATATCTTATCGCGTTTGCTACCTAAGGGTTGGAAAGTTTATGTGAAAGAGCATCCTTGGCAGTTGCAGCCACTTTCAAAAGGTGAATATCAGAGAAATGATGACTTTTATCACAAAGTTTGTTCCTATAATAACGTAGTATTGGTAAATAGTGATATTGAAACACCTACGTTGCTGCAGCACGCTAAAGCGGTCGCAACAATTACCGGTTCGGTTGGTTGGCAAGGTTTGTGTCAAGCTAAACCCGTACTTATTTTTGGCTGCCCTTGGTATAAAGATTGTAAAGGCGTGTATAGCATTTATTCATCTGATGATTGTGAAGCAGCTATGCATCAACTAGTAACTAATACCACCATGTCACCAACACGTCACGACCTTATGGCTTTTCTGGCTGCATTAGAATCTATTAGTGTTGAAGGTACTTTAGAGCCATTTTCTGAAGACACTGAAGGACTTAATATGAATAAAGTTATTGTACAGATGGCAAGCTCACTTCATAACAAGGTTAATAAGTAAGTGACTGAGAATATTCTAATTGTTTCGCAGCGTGGTAACTCTTTACAAGAGGCAATCACCCTAAGTAAGGCCTGTATTGATACTACATCTTGTACACCTTATATTTTTTGCAGAGAACCAAGCTTAGTATCAAAAATACCTTCAGATATTAAATTACTAGGTAATACTAATTCCACGATAGAATCTCTTGCAAGAAAAGTATCACCAAACAACACAAAAAAAACTTACCGAAGCACTGTTAAAGAATTAGCTTCTTCATTTATTAAAAGAAATTTTCTTACTTACTTCATTTATCAGTTTCTTTTTATTTTGAAACAGCATCGCCTAATTAATCGTACTTACAATGACACTAAGTTTTCGGCACTGATAATTTTTGAAGATCGTAGCATAGAGAGCATGTGTTGGATTAGGCTTGCTAAGCAAAGGGGTATTAAAACAATACTACTAACATTTGCTAGCAGCTCAACTGAAAGTGATATTTTTGTTAGAATACAGCGCAAAGTTCCAACTGTACCATTTTTTGCAAAGCCGATACTCAAAGCTTTTTATCCACAACATCTTAAAGAAACTTCTATAGGAACACTTACTTTTTATAGATTGTCAGAAATGTTGGCGCTTTACTTTTTCGGCTACTTAAACACCAACCCATGGGTTTTTGGCGGGGGAGAAACTTCCCATTTTTCAGTTTCAAGTGAAGAACAAAAACAGCAAGCATTAAAAGATGGCGTATACGAACATAAAGTTGTAGTCACAGGCCAAGCGTCCTTTGATTTAGTTTATCAATCTTATTGCAAAAGAAATGAAACGATTGATGAACTTATTGAAAAATATAATCTGAATAAAGCATACCCTTTTGTTATATGTGCCGTTCCTCATTACTTTGAGGAAGGTATTTTAGATAAAGATACCCACCTAGAACACACACTTTTACTCTTTAAGTCATTGAATAATATAAAGGCTAATATTTTATTATCACTACACCCTAAATCAAATTCAGCCTATTATACCGGTATAATAGAACAAAATAATTTTAACCTTACTATTGCAACAGAACAGCTAAACAGCATTTTGCCTGCAAGCAAAATATTTGTTGCAAGTTACTCTAGTACCATGAGGTGGGCTGTAATGCTTGGTATACCTTCAGTGATTATTGATTCCATTGAAAGAAATTATAACTTATTTAATCAATTTCGGTCTATTAAAGTTGTTTATAATAGCATAGCTCTTGAAGATGAACTTAATACTTTACTTATGAATAAGTTGTATTATTCAGAAAAAAGTAATATTGCACACGATGAGGCAAAATTTATCGGACTGTGTGACGGTCAGAGTTGTGAAAGAATTATCAGCTTAGCTTGCGTATATAATAAGTAATTTTTTGTTAGCCCACATCTGGGCACAAGGAAGTAATAGCAGATGTTTTTCCAGTCATTTGAATTCCTATTTTTCTTTTTACCTGTAGTGCTGGTTTTATCCTATATCGCCTGTAGTGTTGCCACCTATACTCAGCAGACCAAACCTATAATATCAGTTGCAAGTTCACGTGTTAATAAATTTATACTACTAACAGCTTCATTTGTATTTTATGGATACTGGAATTATAAATTTATTCCATTACTTGGACTATCTATTATTGTGAATTATATGGCATATCGCTTTATAATAAGACACCCATTTTCATTAATAGTAACGCTTACAATCACATTTAATTTACTCATTCTGGCCTTCTTTAAGTATACAAATTTTTTTCTAGATAATATTTCCTTTTTTTTCCCTGATGTTACAGTAAAGGCAGATATAATATTGCCGTTAGGAATTAGCTTTTTTACTTTTCAGCAAGTAGCCTTTCTTGCTGACATTAGGCGTGAAGGCTTTAAACCTAGATTTAATTACAGCTTAATGGACTATGCTCTTTATATTAGCTTCTTTCCTCAATTAGTGGCGGGGCCTATTGTTAGGCATTATGAGTTTATGCCGCAAATTTCACAAATGATGAAATTTACGAAAGATCGCCTGAATAACTTCTATATAGCGCTTATATTATTTTCTATAGGAGTGATTAAGAAAGTTTTCATTGCTGATAAATTAGCTGCTATTGCTAATCCTGTTTTTAAGCAAGCTTTAGTAAGCAAGCCATCCTTTATCGATGGTGTTTCCGCGGCATTTGCTTTTTCTTTTCAAATTTATTTTGATTTTTCTGCTTATAGCGACATGGCTATTGCTCTGGGCTTGCTTTTTTGCATAAAACTTCCAGTCAACTTTAACTCACCATACCGTGCTACTTCAATTAAGGACTTTTGGCGAAGGTGGCATATTACACTCTCATCATTCTTGCGTGATTATGTTTATATACCACTAGGCGGAAACCGCAATGGCGATATAGGCCAATATAAAAGCATTATTATTACTATGGTAATTGGTGGTGTATGGCATGGTGCGTCATGGCTTTTTGTGTTGTGGGGGCTTTTAAATGGTATTGCCCTTGCTTTTAACCACTGGTTTATAAAACATAAAATTCGCGTTATTAAGCCCATAGGATTTGTGGCCACAATGCTTTTTATAGTAATAACTTTTACAATTTTTCGTAGTACTAGTCTTGAACAACTAGGTAATTTATTATCTGGAATTTTTCTTACCGAAGAACTTGGAGTATTAAGTTTAAGCAACCTCTTTTTCTTGCTATTTGGATTCATGATTGTCATTTCACCTTTTAATAGCCAATATTTTATATCAAAAACTTCATTCTTAATGACACCCAATAAAGTAAGCTTCATTGCAATAAGCTTTTTACTGAGTTTTGCTATTTTTTTAGTCTTTGCACAAAGTAACCAAAGTTTTATTTACTTCGAGTTTTAATGTTGATGCCGTTATGAATAGTATCACCAAATTATTACAACTTATTTTAGACAGTAAAATTAGATGAATAAAAGTAACAAAATAGAAATTAATTACTGGTATCTGGTAGGAATTATTGCTTTCGCATTCTTTCTATTTATTTTGGTGCAGTTACTTGCTTTTACTGCTGCTTATAAAGCAGGTGAATTTCTAATTGGGAATGAACTCATAGAAGAGCACAAAAAGCGCGGTGGCCTTTATCAAACAGCATTAGGAGATAATACCTACACGGTTGGTTCTAAACTTGAAAGGCTGAGAGAGTTTAATGACGCAAAGATATTGGCCATTGGCTCTTCCCGTGCACTACTCTTTGAGCCAGAAATGTTTAGCTTGCCGTTTGTAAACCTTGGCATGTCAATTGCGCCAGCATATTTTAACTACGTAGCAGAGCAGATTGATGTTCTATCAGACCCTCAATATGCAATTGTTGCGATGGACTTCTGGTGGTTTCATCCAAAGAATGAAATATCCTTAAATGATGAGATTAGCATATGGAGTTTTCCTAACTTGTATTCACTTAATACACCTGGAAGAATTTATTACACGTCTCGTACTTTAATGGAAAATTTTTCACAATGGTTAATTTCTGGAAAAGTCACTCCTGAAGATTTAGTTAAACTATCCATGAAAATTTCTCCTTTAGATAATAAGCCATTTAAACATCTTGGTGTTGCCGGAATATTAAATCAAAGTGGCGTTGATTTACGGGGTGTTTATTATTATGCATGGCCATTTGAGGATGAGCCTACAGACCCACCGATACATTTTCGCAATATAGTTAGACGCATAGATATGAAGACTCAAGGTTTTGAAGCAGCTTCTCACACCACAGATTTATTATGGAATACATTTCTTAACTTTGTTAGAAAACTCGAAGAACAAGGGATTACAGTTATCACTTTTATTCCACCAGTTGGAAAAACCATTGCAGAAAAAATGAGTGAGACAGGTAATTATAAGATTATTGATGATATCGATAGGCGTGCTAGATTGGCAAATTTAAACTTCCTAAATTTTCATAATCCTTCAACCCTTGGCAGTGATGATTGTGAGTTTTTGGACGGTATACATGGGGGGGAAGTAACTTATAGACGTATTGTAAATGAAATTGCCAAGCGCTACCCAGAAACAATTGGTAGACATATTAACAGTTCACTCATGAGTGAGCAGATTGTAAAATTTTCAGGAAAAGCCTTGGCGCGTAATGCTCATTATGGTAGTAGTGAGACTTTAAAAGAAAAAGACTTTCTTGGTATAGGTTGTAAAAAATAGCATATGAACAATAATATTTCTCGAACATTAATTATCGCCGAAGTAGGCTCAGTTCATGATGGCAGTTTTGGAAACGCCTGTAAGTTAATTGAGCTTGCGGCGCAATGTGGTGCCGATGCTGTAAAATTTCAGACGCATATTTCTGAAGCTGAAACATTATACGACGCCCCCATGCCAGCTTACTTTAAAGGTGAGCCTAGATTTGATTACTTTAAACGAACTGGATTTAGTCTGGAGCAGTGGAAGGCATTAAAGCATCATTGTGATGAAAATAACATAGAGTTTTTATCCTCTCCTTTCTCAATTGAAGCGGTTGAGTTGCTTGAAGCAGTTGGAATGAAGCGTTATAAAATTCCCTCTGGAGAAGTGACTAACCTCCCCTTACTTGAAGTAATTGCACAGACAAAAAAGCAAGTATTGTTATCGTCGGGAATGAGCAACTGGAAAGAACTTGATCAGGCTGTTGCAACGATTAGAAAACATCATAACGACATAGTGGTTATGCAGTGTAGTTCTGCTTATCCCTGCCCTAACGAGAAAGTAGGTTTGAACGTTCTTCATGAAATAAAGCAGCGGTGGAATTTGCCCATCGGCTACTCTGATCACACATTAGATAATCATGCTGCTTTTGCAGCGGTAACGCTTGGTGCATGCGTGGTTGAAAAGCATTTTACATTTAGTAAACATATGTATGGCTCTGATGCAAAGCACTCAGCAGAACCTGAGCAGATTCGAGACCTCGTTACAGGCATCCGTGCGATAGAAGCGATGCTTAATAATCCTGTTGATAAGGATGATACATCAGATTATGAGGATATGAAGTATATATTTGAGAAAAAAATTATTGCCAAAGAGTGTATTAAAAAGGGCACAAAGCTAAGCAGGAATATGCTAGCATATAAAAAGGCAAAGTTAGGTATTTCGGTTACAAATTTGGAAGAAATTATCGGGAAAACATTATTAGAAGATGTTGAGGAAAATGCCCCCATTGAAAATAAAATGATTCACTAATGCATAAATAAACTATTACTATACTTTTAGAGCTATTGAGTTAAGTTCGAAGAATACCTGCAAATGTATCCTAGTCACTTAGTGCAGATGATTTTTTGATGGAGAACATATTGCTAGCAAATCACTTTACATACTCACTGGCTATGAGCAGGTAAAACCATGAGCAGACCAGAAAAGCCTGGGCATATCCTGATTTACGCTGTAAGTGATTTAGAAAGTGCATTCGATATGTTAAAAGCTTCAGATGCAACTATCATTGCTTTAAATCCTGATGTCTTTGTTGCATGTGTAAAAGCGGGTATTATTACCAAACCTGCCAATTTATTTTTTAACGACCGTGATCACGTCCGCACTGCTTGGCATAGGCGACGCCTTTTCAAACAGATACATTCCCTGCTTTATTCAGAGCAAAGCCTTCTTAAGCCGCACGAAGCTATGATCACATTGCGCTTGCTCCTGAAATATCATTCCGATATATGGAAGGCTAGGCAGATATTAGCAAAGACCCTACAACCAGCATTATTGGTAAAAGGTAAGCTAGTATGTTTTGAAAGTAAAAAGGAATGCCTACACAGTTTCCTAAACATGATTTATACTCCAACAGAGAGTACTATTGATAAGGTAAACTTAAATTTTAGCCCCCCTCCTCTAGTCTGGTTATTCAGAGCCTTAAGAGCAATTTACATCAGAATATTATTGCGTCGTTTCAAGTGGGTGTGCTCCTCAAGTCAGAAACTATCTTCAGAATTGGTAATTAACATGCTTGGGAAGGCTCCCTCCCTACGTCATGCTGCAATTATCAATGCTTTTGATGACTGGCGAAATTATCCTTTTTTGCTTAAGGAAATCTTTCGATTTGCTTCTGGAAAAAAAAGAAACTCTATAGCAATTCCAGTATTTCACGATTATATACCGAGTCAAACACACTCTCGCATCAGTGGAGCACTTTGCCAGCTAATTAAAAAATTATACGATGAAGATTTAAAGCAATTTTGCTCTACACATGGTGAGGCATTACTTAATCCGATTATTTCTTCTGCTGTTTTGGAAACGGATATCGAAACGGTATTAAAGCAATTAAAGCCAAGAGCTTGTATTACTTATGATATGAACCAAGTATCAGTCGCATCTATGCATTATGTTGCTAAAAATAACGATATACGCAGCATTGTAGTTAATCACAATCCTTTTTCTCAGCGCAATCAGCTTTCCAAAGCGGTGATGGGGCAGCTGGCTTTTCTTCGTGCAACCCCTTATTTGGCTGATGAAATTGTGGTTCTTTCTGCGGATACATATAAGCACTTGAAGAGTGATCCAATTTTTAAACAGACTAAAATAAAGCCCATACGCCCTACTTATAGACAAGAGGTACCACAGGCTAAAAAACCACTTTTATTGCATGCAGGAAGTGTAGCAGGCTGGACTCAATTTTTTCCGGGTATTATTGAAACGCCGTTTGAATTTCTTTTTAATATAAAAGAAATTTGTAATGTTATGGCTCCAATTAAAACTGCTGACTTAGAAATTCGATTAAAACATCGGGGAGATATAAATCTGTCTGTTGTAAAAGATTTTCTTCCCACTCTGCCGGATCATATAAAGCTAACAAATACAGATATTCCCTTTGCAAAACACCTTAAGAATGCAACCCTGCTTATAAGTTATCACTCAACCTGCGTAGAGGAAGCTCTTCGAGAAGCAATTCCTGTATTGCTTTATGGACCAACAGAGCGTTTTATGCAGCTTAATGCATCCGATACTCCTCCCACAGAAAATAAGAGATCAGCAATTTATTATGCTAATACACCTGAAAAGTTAGCTCAAATGCTTCCCGCAATAATTAAATTCCATACAGGAAAACCTCTGTCAACAGATGAACTTGCAGACTATCTTTTTAATAACACGATTGAATCTGTTGATAGTTATGCGCAACAACTATTGGAAAAGCTAGACATTGGGCATCTCTAATGCTAGAAAGACATGGCTATTTAAAGAGAGTAAAAATGCCACATATTCGTTCTCATCTTGAACCAATTATTAGGACAGACTCTGCAGATTTGCGTGGCGATTATGTACGACTTGACCGCAACGAGCGCGTGACACCTGTAGAAGCTCATTTGCTTGATGGTATTATATCCTCACTAACGTGGGAAACATTTGCTTTATATCCAGACCCACTTTCACTAGAGTTAAAAATAGCTGAAAAAGAAAACCTTAGTGCCACACAAGTTAGTGTTACAAATGGCTCAGATGCTGCTATACGCAAGGTATTTGAAGCATTTGTTTCACCTGGTGACTGTGTAATATTTCCTTCTCCCACCTATCAAATGTATGAGGTTTACGGCAAGCTCTATCAAGCAAAAGTAGAAACGATAGATTATTGCACGGATAGAACGCTGGATATTAGTGATTTAAAACAAAAAATTAGTACGCATAAACCAAAATTATTCTGTTTGGTAAACCCAGATCAACCAACTGGAACAATACAATCACTCGAAACGTTGAAAGAACTTGCGTCGTGCTGTAACGAACAAGGAACAGTCTTCTTAGTGGATGAGGCATACTACAACTGCAAAACTGATTCAGCAGCAAAACTTTTGACGACATTTGATAACGTGGTTGTTACCAGAAGTTTTTCTAAAATGTATGGGTTTGGGGGCATTCGCCTTGGTTATGTTCTAAGTAGTGCATCATTGATTAATGGATTGAAAAAAGTAAAAGGCCTACATGAAGTAAACAATGTTGCACTTGCGGTTGGAAACTATCTCCTTGATCACCCTTCCGAAACGCAAAAATATATAAGCTCACTTGAAGAAGGGCGTGAAAAGATCCGCATTTTTGCAGAAAAATATCACTATCTATTTCCACTATGTCTTGGCAACTTCCAGTTAGTAGAGTTACCAGAAGACATAAGCACAAAAGTCGTTGTAGATGAGTTAAAGAAGAAAGGCTTTTTGATAAAAGGAAACTTCGCACATCCATCTGTAAAAGGTATGTTAAGAATATCACTTGCAGATGCAGAAATTATAGGTAGGCTAATTCAAGCTCTTGAGCAAACCATTAAGCAAGTAGGAAAATAGAAATATGGAATCGTTTCTTATTGGAAATAGACTTACATTGCGTGGGCTACGTGAGCAGGATCTGAAAGAGGATGCCCCCTATTTTGGTTGGCTGAATGATCTCTCGTTAGATAGCCATAATGAACGTAGTGCATTTCCAAATAGCATGGATCGCATGATTTCCTATTACCAAAAAGCCTGTAAGAATCAGGATTTAGTACTGCTAGGTATTTATGATAATGCCTCGCAAAAACACATAGGGAATATTTCTATCAAAAACATTAACTGGCATAGCCGAAATGGCTGGCTAGGTTATTTAATTGGAGATCATGATTTCCACAATCAGGGTGTTGCTACGGAAGCAAGCATGATGTTCACCTATTATTGTTTTAATAAGCTTAATTTACATCGCGTTTGCACATCGGTAACCGAAAGTAATATTGCGTCTATTAAAGTGCTAGAAAAATCAGGCTACCAAAAAGAGGGCGTGATGAAAGAGCATATGATGATTGGTGGAAAAGCAAGAGACGTGATGATGTACGGTGCAGTTTCACATGCTTGGGAAAAAACACATTCTGAGAAAGCCAAGAAACTTTTTAAACAAACTAATTTTTAGAAATTACAAGAGTATTAGCTTAGTGAAAAACGATAATATTATTCATGAGATAGTTTTACCTGACAATAAGGTAAGTAGTGATAAGTTTCTGCAGCACCGTCGTGCTCAAGAGGCAAAAACTGTGGAAAAAGTTTCTGACAAAAATGACCCAATGGCAAGTGTGCTTTCTGTAGAGTTAAACACCACTGAACTGTGCAACCGCCAATGCGTAGTTTGTCCACGCTCCGG
>CAYGPX010000004.1:0-22643 GCA_964351935.1 uncultured Rickettsiales bacterium
GCAATGGCTTCATCTATCTCCTCGTCCTTCACATTCAGTGGTGGTAAAAGTCGAATTACGTTATCTGCCGCTACGGGCACTAATAATTTGTGTTCACAAAGTTTTGCAGCAAAATCTTTATTAAGCGGCTTGGTTTTTAGGCCAAGAATAAACCCTAGGCCACGTACTTCTTCAATCACACTAGGGTAGCGTTTTTGTAGGGCTTCAAGTTTCTGTCTAAAGTGCTTGCTGCGGTTTTTTACACCATCAAGAAAGCCTTTTTTTAGAACTTCACCAATCACGGCTTGGCCTACGGCCATGGCCATAGGGTTTCCGCCATAGGTAGAGCCGTGTGATCCCGCAGTCATCCCTTGTGCTGCTTTTTCCGTCGCAAGGCATGCGCCAAGCGGAAAGCCGCCACCAATGCCTTTTGCGCTGGTCATAATATCAGGCGCTACGCCAAAGTGTTGGTAGGCATAAAGCTCTCCACTTCTGCCCATGCCGCACTGAATTTCATCAAAACAAAGTAAAAGACCATGTTCGTCAGCAATATCACGAAGGCCTTGTAAATATTCTTTGCTGCACGGACGTATACCACCATCACCTTGAATAGGTTCAACTAAAATTGCACCTGTTTCAGGTGTAATTGCGTCGCGTACCGCTTGTAAATCGTTAAAGGGAATATTATCAAACCCGTCTACTGGTGGGCCAAATCCTTCTTGCATCATTGGGTCACGTTTGCTTGCCCAAATAGCAGCAAGTGTTCTGCCGTGAAATGCGCCGGCAAATGTAATAATACGATATTTTTCTGGGTTGCCCGTGGCATCGTGGTACTTACGCACCATCTTAATGCAGCATTCAATTGCTTCCGCTCCAGAATTGCAGAAAAATACGGTATCAGCAAAGGTTTCTTTAGTCAATTTATTGGCAAATTCGTCCATGCCGGGAATGGTGAATATATTTGATATATGCCAAAGCTTTTCACTTTGCGCTTGCAATGCTTTTATAAGTGTTGGGTGGCAGTGCCCAAGGCAATTGACTGCTACACCTGTAACAAAATCAAGGTAACGATTGCCATCTTTGGTAATCAAATAACTTCCTTCTCCACTCTCAATGATGAGCGGGTTACGGTTATAAACGGGCAAAACCGATGTAATCATGTGCTAAACCCTCCACTCAGGCAGCAGGCTTCTAAAAAAGGGCGATTATTAAGCAAAAAGCGTTGTATTGTCAATCGCAATGCAGTCTTAGAAGTCAATGTATATTTTTCAATACATGCGCTTGCGCTAGAGTGATAAATAGTGCAGAATATATAACCTGCAAAATAAATTGATTAGCGGTTGAGGAAAATCGAATGAAAAAAGACATATATAAAAATGCTAGTATCGTATTAGTAGTGCTGCTTATTATAGGAAGCACCATCTATAGTTTTCTAAGGCCGCAAACACCTACTCCAACAGTAGAAGTTATTGAAGAAACTATCCGCAACTACTTGCAAGAGCATCCGGAAGAAATTATCCAAGCTCTACAAAAACATCAGGAAAATGAGCAAGCACAGCAGCACGTCAATGCGCAAGCCGCAGTGATAGAGAACTATGAAGCGATTGTAAATGATGGCCATTCCGCTGTGTTAGGAAATCCTGAAGGCGATGTGACTGTGGTAGAGTTCTTCGATTACTTATGTGGCTATTGTAAACATGTGTTTCCTGCTGTTGCAAGGCTAATTGAAGAAGATAAAAATGTACGTGTGGTAATGAAGGAATACCCAATTTTAGGAGTGCAATCTGCAATTGCTGCAAAGGCAGCGTTGGCAGTGCATATGATTGCGCCTGAGAAATATTTGGCGTTTCATCAAAAGCTTCTCGAAGGCCGTGTGACTGGAGAGGACTTTGTGCTTGCAGCCGCAGCTGAGCTTGGTCTAGATAAAGCCGCAGTAAAGGCAAAGATGGATAGCGATGAGGTGATGAAGGCAATTGAAGCAAATATCGCCTTAGCACATAAAATCGGTGTAAACGGAACTCCTGGCTTTATCATTGGCAAAACCCTAGTGCCTGGTGCAATTGAGTATGAAGTAATGCAGAGTCTCGTTGGTCAAGCACGTGATGAGAACGCTAAAGAAGCTGAGTAATATTCTTCTAAAATGCTGAGAATTGCTAAAAAAAGCTTTTCAAAGTGCAGTTTTTAGTTATGATTCTGCCGTTAAAATTTAAAAGAGTGTAGTGTCTTGCTAGCAAAGCTAAAACCAGTTGTCGTTTCGGGAAAAGAAGTTCTGCCTATTATTGAAGGTGGAAAAGGTGTAGCAGTAAGTAGCGGTAAAAGCTCAGGTGCTTTTGCTGCCGCGGGTGCTGTCGGCACGTTCTCTGGTGTAAATGCTGATAGTTACGATGAAGAAGGTAACCTTATTCCGGTTACTTATCAAGGTTCTACGCGACGTGAGCGTCATGAAGAGCTGGTTGAAAAAGGTATCAAAGGCGCAATTGAGCAAGCCAAAATTGCCTATGAGATGTCAAACGGTCAAGGCCGAATTCACATGAATGTTCTCTGGGAAATGGGTGGAGCGGAACGCGTACTTAAAGGCGTTCTTACGGGTGCAAAAGGAATGGTAAATGGCGTAACCTGTGGTGCAGGTATGCCGTATCGATTAGCTGAAATTTGTTCGGCGAATGAAGTTTATTTTCATCCTATCGTTTCATCTATGCGAGCATTTCGTGCTCTATGGAAGCGCTCTTACAAAAACCATGTGAAATGGCTGGGTTCTGTGGTGTATGAAGATCCGTGGTTGGCGGGTGGTCATAATGGTCTTTCTAATAGCGAAAGCCCTGATGTTCCTGAGGATCCTTATCCCCGTGTGGTTGAACTGCGCCGCTTTATGAACGAAGTTGGTTTGCAGGATGTGCCTATTATTATGGCAGGCGGAGTTTGGTATTTGCGTGAATGGGGGCATTGGTTAGATAATCCTGATATCGGCCCTGTTGCTTTTCAATATGGTACACGTCCTATCGTAACACAGGAAAGCCCCGTATCTGACGTATGGAAAAAGAAATTACTTACCTTGAAAAAAGGTGATGTTTTCCTAAACCGATTTAGCCCAACAGGGTTTTACTCTTCTGCTGTTTATAACGATTTTATTCGTGAGTTAGATGGAAGGCAAGAGCGCCAAATTCCTTATGCTACCGCACCAGAAGGTGTGCTAACCGAGGCGTTACCAATTGGTCCACGCAAGCGTCCGGTATATGTTGAGCCTCAAGATAAAATGCGTGCTGAAGGCTGGATAAAACAAGGCTATACTCAGGAATTAAAAACTCCGGATTCAACATTAATTTTTGTTAGTGAAGAAAAATCTGCCGAAATTCACAAAGACCAAGTGGATTGTATGGGGTGCTTAAGTCATTGTCGTTTCAGTAACTGGAAAGATTACGATGACTTTACAACCGGTAAAAAAGCAGATCCGCGTAGCTTCTGTATTCAAAAAACACTGCAAGATATTGTGCATGGTGATGACGTAAACAATAATCTCATGTTTGCAGGCCACAATGCTTATAAGTTTGCGGATGATCCTTTTTATCAGAAGGGAGCTTTCATTCCCACGGTTAAGCAGTTAGTAGAACGCATCATGCAAGGCGATTAACCCGCCCTTTTACTAATAAATTAAGTGTATTCCTTGAAGAGTGTAGTAGTTTGTGCTAGCATGCAACAATCTATCAAAACCTCATCTAATTAGGGCAATTATGCTTATTTCTAAATATTTAGATAAACTCCGTACTATTTTGCTAACACTGCTATCATTAATAGTTGTGCTTGTATGCTCTGTGCTGTTTGCACCTATTGTGCTTGCTGCAAGCCAAACAGGCACGGCTACGGTTACATTAAGTGAAGGGCTTGTTCTTGAGGAAGTGCGCCAGCTTTCATTTGGAAATGTATTGCTGCCAACAACAGGCACTAATGTCGTGACGGTAGATACAGTTGGTTCGGGGAACTACACCTCTGGAGATGTGATTGGAACGGATCAGTCCAATGCTCGATATAAAATTGTAGGTTTTTCTGATGCGGTGGTGGACATCACCTCATCGGATGTTGTTTCTACTATTCCCGGTGTCACATTCAATGCAATTGACCACGGAAATAGCCGTACTTTGGATGGTAGCGGTGAAGCCTTCTTCAAAATTGGCGGTACTATTACGGTAGATACTTCTGCCGCAGCTGGCGTATACAATACTGGTCAATTAAGTTATATAATTACGGTTGATTACCCTTGAAGCGTACTCATAAGATTTTCATTCTTACAGGCATCTGGTTTAGCCTTGTGTTGCTTATGGTGGCACTTTCCTTAGTATCTTCTGCTGCACCACCACAGAAATACCATATAGACAAGATTATGCATGCGAGTGCATTTTTTGGCTTAACCGCAGGGGTTCTATATTTTATAAATAGATTATCATTAAGTGTATTTGTGGCCTCTTTTATGCTTTTTATTGGTGGGGCAATTGAAGTGCTGCAACATTATGTGCCAAGAAGAAGTGGTACATGGGGAGATATGGCAGCAGATGCGCTAGGTATTTTTCTGGCGTTTATATTGGCGCGTCTGTATCATAGCAGAAAATGTAAATTAAATAGAGATTAAATAAATGCATAGGTTGATGGGGCTAATATTGCTCTGTGTAATAAGCTTGGCGCAAAATACGGCAACGGCACAAAGCGATCTTTATGGTGATGGTATGCGTAAGAAAGTTGCTATCTATCAGCGAGACATGGCACGTATTGAGGAATCACTAAACCGCATTACTACGATGGTTTCTACCTTTACTCAAATTGCTGCAAATGGTGAGCGTAGTACGGGGGTATTTTACCTTTCACGTCCAGGAAAGCTGAGATGGGAATATAAGGAGCCAACACCACTGCAGATTATAGCCAAAGGCAATGTGCTGGTTTACTATGATGTAGAGCTGGATCAAGTAAGCCATGTTTCGTTAGATGATACGCTCGCAAGCTTTCTTACCAGAGAGGACATCCGCTTTGATGATAAAGATATAACTGTTCAGGGTTTCACACGTAATGAACAGGAAATAGCCATCACTATTGTGAAGAAAGCCTCGCCAGATGAGGGTGCGCTAACCCTTGTGTTTGGAAGTACGACATTGGAAATGCAGCGTATGGAAGTATTGGATGCCACAAATAATCGTACGCAAATCTTTTTTGAAAGCGGTGTCTATGGAGTGCCGGTCGATGAAAAGCTTTTTGTTTTACCAAAATTCCGTGGTGCTAAAAACTAAACCTTAAGGGAGTAAAATATATGCCAAGTTTTGATATTGTTTCACGTGCTGATGTGCAAGAAATTGATAATGCTTTAAATTCAGTAAAGCGTGAGATTGAGCAACGTTTCGATTTCAAAGGCAGTAAATGTGAAATTAAGCGTGAAGAAAATGAAATCACACTTCTAGCGGATGATGATTACAAGCTAGATCAAATGCAGCAGATGTTAAAGGGTCATGTGGTGCGTAGAGGCTTGGATGCTAAATCGCTGGATTTTAAAAAAGTTGAGCAAGCTACCGGCCGCTCACTTCGTCAAAAAATTGATATTAAGCAGGGCGTTGAGTCTGAGACAGCAAAAAAAATTACTAAAGAAATTAAAGCGAGTAAGATTAAGGTGCAAGCTTCAATTCGAGGCGAAGAAGTGCGGGTGGACGGCAATAAACGTGATGATTTGCAGCAGGCAATGGCGCTTATAAAAGCTCTGGAGTTAGATTTACCACTTCAATTTGTAAATTTCCGAGACTAAGTGCTATTTGTAGAGTTTCATTGCAAATTTAATGATGTTGAAGCTAATAAAAAACCCCTGCAACCGTAAACGGGCAGGGGTTTTTTGTATTTCTAATACTACTTAATTTTAACGAGAGTAGTACTCGATTACCAGATTTGGCTCCATCAATACCGGGTAAGGTACATCAGCCAACTTTGGTGCACGGATATATTTTGCACTATAAGCATTGGTATCCACATCCAAATAGTCAGGCACAGAGCGCTCACCTTTCTGGATCGCTTCTAGCACCATTGGTACTTGACGTGCATTTTGACGCACTTCTACAACGTCACCATCTTGTACTTGGTAGCTAGGAATGTTTACGATTTTACCATTAACTGTCACGTGTTTGTGGTTTACAAACTGACGAGCAGAAAATACGGTAGGTACAAAATTTGAACGGTAAATAACCATATCCAAACGGCGCTCTAGAAGGCCAATTAGGTTTTCACCAGAATCACCACGACGGCGAAGCGCTTCTTGGTATGTACGGCGGAATTGTTTTTCCGTCATGTTACCGTAGTAGCTTCTTAATTGTTGCTTAGCACGCAGCTGATTGCCATAATCTGAAGGTCTGCGTTGGGTATTTGCTTGACCGTGTTGCCCAGGTGGGTAGTTACGGGTGATAGAAGGATCGTTAGCTCGACCCCAAAGATTTACGCCTAAGCGACGGCTAATTTTATACTTAGCACTCGTACGTTTACTCATTGTTTTTACTCAGTTTTTATTATTATTTTCAACTACTTTGTCAGTGCAAAACATTGCAATACAAAGCACCTTACAAACCACTTGTAAGGCTGAGAGGGTGGTAAATATAGCTATTTCTGTAAGAATGTCAAAGAAAATAAGGCGTTTTGGTGGAAATGGGTGTTTAAGCAGGTCATGCTGCTTTTTTATCTCATTAACTTACTCACATTTTGTCACTAAATGCTTTAATCATTCCACGCAAGGTGCGAATTTCTTGTTCACTTAGCGCGTGACGTGTAAACATATTGCGAATGTTTTTCATCATTCTTGGCCGTTTCTCAGGCACTCGGAAGAAATCAGTTTTATCTAAAGTCGCTTCCAGATGGGTAAGGGTGTCGTCAATTTCGCGTCGGGTTGCGAGGGTTGCATCCACTTCACAGATTGAAGTGGCGCTATCTCCTTGCAGTGCGACTGAGCATTCATAGCACAGCAAACATACGGCCTGAGCAAGGTTAAGTGAGGCGTAAACCGGAGCAACGGGGATAGTGACCACTGCGTTTGCAAGTATCACATCGCTGTTTTCTAAGCCAGAACGTTCTGCGCCAAACATAATGGCGGCTTTAGCATGTTTGGGTAAGGATGCAATTTCTTTACTTGTAGCGCGCGGCGTATAGATGGGCTTTATCATATCACGCAGGCGTGCCGTTGTGGCATAAAGATGAGTAATATCCTCCAGCGCATCTGCTGTTTTTTCAAAAACCTTAGCCTGCTGAATCACTTCAATCGCACCCGCTGACATATCTTCAGCTTTAGGGTTTGGCCAACCGTCACGAGGGTTAATAATCCGTAAATCTGTAAAGCCAAAATTGAGCATTACGCGCGCTGCTGCGCCAATGTTTTCACCCATCTGGGGTTTCACAAGAATGATAGCAGGAAGTGACATGTTAGATTTTCTGTTTATCGGTTTATGGTTTTTAGCAAAGCTTACTTCACGCCATCTTTGAAGAGCTTATACGTTAATCCATCACGTAATGCATTAAAAGAAGCATCTATAACGTTAGCTGAAACACCAACTGTTACCCAGCAATTGCCTTGCTTATCTGCGCTTTCAATCAACACACGTGTAACTGCGCCTGTGCCAGCATCAGGGGTGAGGATGCGCACTTTATAATCAACTAGCTTAATATCAGCCACTTGCGGGAAGCTATCAGTTAATGCACCACGAATGGCCTGATCTAAAGCGTTTACTGGGCCATTTCCTTCTGAAACCATTAGCATTTCTTTGCCGTTAATTTCTACACGCGCTGTTGCTTCTGAAAGAGTGATAAGTTTCCCTTTAGCATTCCAGCGGCGTTCATCAATCACCCGAAAGCTTTTTAGCCTAAAATATTCTGGCACAGTATCTAAAATACCGCGTGCTAACAGCTCAAAACTTGCTTCGGCACTATCATAGCTGAAGCCTTGGTTTTCAAGTGTTTTAACACTTTCAATAAGGGCTCTTATTTTGCTGTCAGGGTAGGATGCGCCATCCATGCCTATGTCATTCAAGCGTTGCAGTATGTTAGATTTTCCCGCTTGATTTGAAACCAGAATATGGCGACGATTGCCAACGCTTTCAGGCTCAATATGCTCATAGGACTTAGCATTTTTAATCACTGCAGAAACATGCAAGCCACCTTTATGTGCGAAAGCAGATGCTCCAACATAAGGTGCAAAGCGGTTAGGTTGGCGATTTAACCGTTCATCTAAAAAGCGAGAAAGATGCGTTAAATGTTTGAGTTGGTCTTTACTGATACCCACATCAAACCCAAGTTTTAGAACAAGGGTAGGGATGATTGAAATTAAGTTTGCATTTCCGCAGCGTTCGCCCACACCATTAAGTGTGCCTTGCACTTGGCGTACACCAGCGCGCACAGCAGCCACGCTATTAGCCACTGCGTTTTCAGTGTCATTATGGCAATGAATGCCTAGGTTTTCTCCGGGCACGTGCTTTATCACTTCACTCACAATTGCTTCAATTTCATGTGGCAATGATCCGCCGTTTGTATCGCACAGCACCACCCAGCGTGCACCGTTTTCATATGCCGCTTTAATGGCTTTTAGTGCATAGTCTGGGTTGGCTTTATAGCCATCAAAAAAATGCTCTGCATCAAACATAGGTTCGCGCTTTTTATCGGCAATATGCGCGATGCTTTCAGCAATCATTTTGATGTTCTTTTCTAACGGAATTTCTAACGCCTTCTCGACATGAAAATCCCACGTTTTTCCAACGATACAGATAGAGGAAGTGCCGCTGTTGATGAGAGCAGCAAGCCCTGGGTCATTTGCTGCGCTTGTGCTTGGCCGGCGCGTCATACCAAAGGCGGTAAGTTTAGAGCGCTCCAGTTTTGGGGCATCGGCAAAAAAGGCGTCATCGGTTGGATTAGCACCGGGCCACCCGCCTTCAATATAATCAATTCCGAATTTGTCCATTTCTTTAGCAATATCAAGCTTGTCCACAGCGGTGAAGTCTACACCGGTGGTCTGCGCTCCGTCACGCAGTGTGCTATCGTAGATATAAACGCGTTCGCCCATTATCATTCCTGCCAAAATTTACAAAACGACGTATAATAAGTATTTTCATGGTTTTTCGCAAGTTTTTACCCAGCATATAGCAGTATTAATCGTGAGATAACTATGCTAATGCCAATTGGCTATACGCTATATTCTCTCTTTATAGCGCTAGTAAACGATTTTTTAGAGCCTAGGTTTTTAGTAAGAGCTAGCGCAGGTCTTATTAGTTTGCATGCAATTGGTGCTATTTTTGGACCAATTCTAGCGTCGTTGCTAATATCAGCCATTGGTAGTCATGAGTTGTTTGTATGTTTGGCGATCACTAATACATTACTTTTAGTAGTGGCCATTAATCGCATTATAGTTGGGCGGGATATACCTAAATCAACGAGTGAGCCATTTGTCTCTTTGCCAAATACGAATATTGGCTTTATTGAGATGGATCCAAGGCAAGAAGATGACTAAGCAGCTTAAAATTGTAAGTGAACCAGAGTGATTACTTAATCAAACAAATCAAGTTTATCTAGAGCTGCACGCAGTTGCTCTTTCTGAATTGGCTTAAGCATAAACAGGTTTGCCCCTGCCTTTTGGGCGCTTTGAACAGCTTCAGCGGTGGCATTAGCTGAAGACATAATAATTTTACAACGCGTCCCCATTAAATGCGGCTTTAATTGTTCTAAAAAAGTGGTGGCATCAATATCTTTTAGCTGTGCTGATAATATAATAAGATCTGGTTTGCTTTGCTTACAGGTTCTTAATGCTTCACTCGCAAAGCGTGTTGTTTTTACCATCAATCCCATTGATGAGACATACTGCTTTACCTTTAATGTATCCTCTTCAATTTCGTCAATAATGAGACAAAGCTTCACTGTTTAACCTCTAAAAAATCTTTTCTTTACAAAGGCTTATTATATCACTTTGGTGAGGCTATGTATATAGGCTGTTTATTTATTCAACTTAGATAGTGAAGTCTCCGTGCCTTTGAAGCTAAGACGAAAAGTAAAACAACCCACACCTTATGGTAGTAAAGCAATGTAGCTTATTCGTAACTCTTAAAGCTTAAGCTTCTTGAGCATGAAACCTTCAAAAGAGTTAATGGCAGGGTTGTCGTTACTGTGCTTTAGTAACGAAACATGCGTATCGTGAAGTGCCGGTAAATAACTTGATTTTATAGCATTTAATTTTTCAGGTATCATAGTGCGAGGCAAAACCGTAATGCCCATGCCTGCTTTCACTGCGGCAATTGTTCCTGCAAAGCTGGGGCTTGAAAACACTAGCCGCCAAGAGATGCCCTTATTTTCAAGTGTGTGAATAGCGCGTGCGCGATAAACACACGGCTGTGGTGAAAGCACTAGCGGAATCGGTTTGCTTGTATCAATCAATACGTCTTCACCCACCCACTCAAGTGTTTCAGACCAAACTTCTTGTCCATTAGGGAAATCTTCTGGGCGGTTCATTTTTACCAACACCAAGTCAAAGTGTTTCTGTTTAAATCGCTCAAACAGGTTGATAGTAAGGTCGCATTCTATATTCAATAAAATACGAGGGTGAATGCGTGAAAAATCAGCCAACACATCAGATAAAAACACACTGGCAAAATCTTCCGGTAGCCCAAAACGTACTTCTCCTTCAAGCTCTGGCTCTTTAAAGCGATCGAATGCTTCGTGGTGGAGGGCAAATATCTGGCGTGCATAGCCTCTAAATACCTCACCTTCTGCAGTAAGAGAAAATGTTCCGCTTCGGCTAAATAGTGGCGTTCCTAACATGGTTTCAAGTTTAGCCATTTGTTGGCTTACGGCCGATTGCGTTCTGCCAACAATGCGCGCTGCTTTCGTAAAGCTTCCTGTTTCTGCCACAGCTAAAAAGCTTTGGAGTGTGAGTGTATCTAAGTTCATTAAATTTTCTAATGTTATTAATTAAAATTATTCGTTTTACTTATAGCGCAGGCCTGCCTATAAGCGAAAGAAAAATAGAGGTACTTATGGAAATTCTTCATCTTTTTACTCAAAATTTACTTTCACCTGCAATTTTATTCTTCGTACTTGGTATCACGGCTGGATTCATTAAATCAGATCTCGACGTGCCTGAACAGATAAGTCGATATTTGGCAATTTATCTTATGATGGCTATTGGTTTTAAAGGTGGCGTAGCCATTGCTGAGACCGCAGACATCAACAGCCAAGTTGTCTTAACGATTATTGCTGGATTAGCGGTAGGTTTCTTCCAGCCATTTATTGCTTATTGGATGCTGAAGGTTACCACAAAGCTGGATAGTCCAACAGCGGCAGCGGTGGCTGCTCACTATGGTTCAATTAGCATGGTAACGTTTGTAACTGCGGCAAGCTTTCTGGGTGCTAACGAGATCGTTTATGCGGGCTATATTGTCGCCATTCTTGCGTTGATGGAAGCGCCGGCTATTCTTTCTGGCCTCTTCATTGCTCACCGCGCGGCACCTGAAACCATTGAATCCACTGAAAAAGCAACGCCAAAACTCTCGCGCGAAATTTTTACCAACGGAGCAATTCTTCTGCTAGTGGGTGCATTTTTAATTGGCTGGATTACCGGTAAACCGGGACTAGAAAAAATGGAAGGCTTTCTCGTCACTCCTTTCCAAGGTATTCTAGCCTTGTTCCTACTAGATATGGGATTGGTAGTTTCTCGCGAACTTCACCACCTCAAAGAATTTAATATCAGATTGATATCATTTGGTATCTATATGCCGCTCATTGGTGCAGCAACAGGGCTTACACTAAGTAAGCTAATTGGCCTTGATGTGGGAACGGGCATGCTGTTTACAGTGCTATGTGCAAGTGCTTCTTATATCGCAGTTCCGGCTGCAATGCGCCTTGCTTTGCCAGAGGCAAAGGCTGCGATATACATACCGATGTCGCTTGCTATTACCTTCCCATTCAACATAGCCATTGGCATACCTCTTTATTACGCGCTAGCTCAAAACATCTTGAGTTAAGTTAAAATCATAAGTACTAATTAGTATGTAAAACAAACTAGGGGAATATTATGAATAAATATAAGCTAACAATGGCAGCGCTAGTGTTGTCTCTATCGGCAACGGCAGCAAATGCAGAGTTAAACTGCAAAGATGCTGGGCCTCAAACACCACGTGATATTACGAATACCGCAGGAAAAAACACAACAGAGTTTCCTTGGGCTCCTGCTTATACTGAAATGAACTTATGTAATATTCACACACACACCAATGCAGAGCACAAAGGGCCGGGTTTTAGCGTTTTTGTAGATGACAGTGACCATGGTGGATATGCTTGCAATGAAACAGCATCGCTTACCAAAGAAGAGCTTAAAGATACTTATGAAGGCAAGGGTGCTTATAAAGGTGTAAAGCCAGGGGATACAATTGAAGTTCACTGGGTTCATAGCTCGTGTGATGTTATGCCGGGGAAAGGGCTAGGTTCATGTTTAAGTGACACATGTGTTGATCCTAAGTTGCGTGTGGAAACACAAGTGTTTCTGCTTGTAAACGATCCTTCTGCCCTCAATTTTAGCGACTATACGTTAAATGAAGCTAAGCAAGATGGGTTCTATCAAGCCAAGGCAATTCCATCGGAGACTGGTAAACCGGTCACTTTTAGAGGTTCAACCACAGGGCCAAGCTATACAGAAAAGGTATGCTCGCCTGCTCAAGTAACATGGAGTGTTCGTCCGCAATGTGCAAAGCTAAACATTGCTTCGCTTCACGCATGGGCTGAAAAAGGAAATGTGTTTGAGGAAAATCATTCACATGGTGTACGCCAACTAGTCACCAAGCCAGAGTTGCTATCACCTATTGAATAGAAGTACAATTAGAATACTCAATTGGGGGCGGGTACTTAGCAGTATAATGTTGGGTATTCGCCCCCAAACTTTTTGTAACAAGCCTTCGGTAAAGATTACAAAGATTTAAGTTCGCGCCAATGTTTTATCAATAAAGAGTAGCGTATTTTTATCACTTAACTAGTGACGTATTAACTACTGTATTTGAAACCAAAATGAAAAAGAAAATTATGTTAGTCACGTTATCATTATTAGCAGTTGCTGCACTACTATGGGGGCCTATTGTGAGTAATGTTGAGGAAGCAAATTATCAAACGATAACATCCTACCCAAACCAGATTGAGGTAAGGGAATATGGCGAACTAATTGTTGCCGAGGCCATAACCTCTGGCGAGCGTCAAGATGCTATAGGTGATGGTTTTCGTGAAATTGCTGATTACATATTTGGTAACAACGCCTCAAAACAAGATATTGCAATGACTGCGCCAGTCATGCAACAAAGCTATGAAAACGAGGGGTGGAAAGTGCATTTTGTAATGCCTGCAAACTACAACATGCAAACACTTCCAGCTCCTGAAAATAAGAATGTTACACTAAAAATATTGCCACCTAAGCGCTATGCGGTGATTACTTTTTCTGGGTCTTCAGACAATGAAAATATTAAAAAGCACGAAGAGATACTTAAAAACTTCATGACAGAGAAAAATCTCCCTCTTCTTTCACAGCCGGCCTATGCATTCTTTAATCCACCGTGGACATTGCCATTTCTAAAGCGTAACGAAGTGATGATAGAAACCAAGTAGGCTTCATTTCTTACAAAAAGTTCATTTGAAAGAAATGCTCCAGCCATAATAAATATGTGAAGATAAACATATGATCAAACGGAGGTTGATATGGCTACAAATGAAACAAAAACGGAAAGTTTTTTTGAAAGCACACTTGAACATGTGAGTGAGTTTTTTAGTGCGGATGATAGCCAAAAAAACTCAGATCACCGAGAGAAATTTAAAGATGAAGATGGCTGTGCCCGCTATGACGACTTGTGGGGAGGTTAATACCTATAGTGATGATATTTCGTCCACTTATTGTTTTGTTATTATTGATTACCACAACTGCTAATGCTGAGGTTAAAATGTCTATACCTAATGCTCATCAATTTTCGTTTAAAACTATTGATGGTGATGTTATTCATCTCGCGGATTTGAAAGGCAAGGTGATTTTAGTCGTAAATACTGCTTCGCAGTGTGGCTTTACACCGCAATATGCAGGGTTGCAGTCGCTTTACGAAAAATATAGCAACCAAGGCTTTGTCGTGATTGGTGTGCCATCCGATAATTTTGGAGGGCAAGAATTTAAAGAAGAGTCTGAAGTTAAAGCGTTCACTTCAAAAGAGTTTAAAACCACATTCCCGCTTACCCTAATTAACAATGTTACAGGCGCAGATGCCCATCCGTTCTATCAATGGGCACACAAGCAGGCTGGATTTATCGGCTCGCCTAAGTGGAATTTCCATAAATACTTAATTGGCAAAGATGGTGATTTTGTTGCATGGTTTAGTTCAGCCACATCACCAGAAAGTGAAAAAATAACCACAGCAATTGAAGAAGCTTTAGCCGCAAAATAAGCGACTCTTTTCACTTAATATAAGCTTTTTATGTGTCTATCAAAACATTTGAAAATTTATTGATGTTTTTCTCATCATTATAGGGGAATGCTGATTGAGAACTTTTCCGCATTCTTCAGCGGCATAAATCAAAGCAGCTTTTGTTTCATTTTTCTCACTATTCAATTAAACGCACCTAAAGCAATATTTTGAAAAACTAAAAATGAGAAAAGAAAGATATTAATCTGGAAATAGATTATTTTTGCCAAACACTATTGTCTTACTCTTTAAGAGTAAGACGGCTAATAAGCAGCTAATACAATAACTAATAACTATCACCAACCCCGCTGGCAGATCAAATGATATGGCAGTGATCATGCCAGCGAATACAGCAAAAATTCCACATAACCATGCTACTAAATTTGGGTGCTGTGTTTTTAATGCTGAAAGTGCTGGCAGAATTAAGCTGGCAAACACCATAAAAACACCTACAAGCTGTACAGATGAAGTAATAGCTAGTGCAAATAGCAGGTAAAAACCAATGCCGCTTCGCATACGCGGCCACACAAACCAAATGGTTAGTATAAGCGCGTAAATAGGTGCATGCGCTAGCACATCGTGCCATGTGATAAATAGAATTTGCCCTGAAAGAAGGTGCTGAATTTCTTCAGCTCCATGCGGGTTATCGGCTAAAAGAAGTAACGCCAATGTTGCGGCCAGCACATAGCTTACGCCAATAATGGCTTCTTGCTGCTTTGGCATATAGCGCTCAGTAATGCAAAATAATAGTGCTGCAAGCAAAGCAAAGCTAAGAGCAAAAAGCTGCAATATGTAGCCAGCAGCTTCATGCCAGACGATGCCTGCTACCACCAGTCCAAGTCCTGCAATTTGGGCGATGGCAAGATCGATAAAAATAATGCCTCGCTTAAGTACTTCAATGCCAAGCGGGGCATGGGTGAGTGCTATCATGGTGCCAGCTACAAAAGCCGGCATCACAATGTCAATTATTTCAAAGCTAATGGGCATTGCTAGACTCGTTTAAAAGCATGATGCTACGTTCAAAAAGCTGGTAGAGGTTTTGGGTTTCTTCATCGCCTCCTACTGTGAAGGGTAGCACCTTTGCTTGTATGCCTGTTTTTTCTGATAGCCACTCGCTGGCATCTTCTGGATCATACGGAGTGCGGATAATGGCAGCAGCTGGCTTGGCCTTAAGCTGCGTTAGCAAGCTTTCCAAATGCGATGTTGTTGGAGGAACACCGGGAACAGGCTCTAACGTGGCCGCTTCTTTCAAACCAAGCCATTGGAGTAGATAAGTAAACGCCTTGTGATGCACAACCACTTGTTTTCCCTTAAGTGATGCCACTTCTTTTTCCCACCTCTTTATAGCGCTAGTCCACTGATTCTGAAAGGTTAAAAACTTAGATTGATACGCTTCAGCATTTTCAGTATTAATTAATTTAAGTCTTTCGTTTAACTGATCTGCTACCAATAAAATATTATGCGGATTAAGATGCACATGCGGATTGCCACCAGCATGCAAATGACCAAGATTTCGATCAAGCACTTCAGGCTTTTCTAGCATTTGCACATAATCCGTTGCCATCAATGATCCAGCACCACCTTGTTGCAGATTACTTCCAGCTCGTTGTAATAACAGTGGCAGCCAGCCTTCTTCTAAGCCTGCGCCAGAGCAAATGAGCAGATCAGCCTTGCGTATAGCCGCAATCAGGCTTGGACGCGCACGGATATGATGAGGGTCTTGCTTGCCAGAAGTGGCCGAGAAAACATCCACATTTTCACCTCCAATTTCAGTTGCCAGCGCTGCCCATTCAGGCTCGCAGGCAAAGATGTTGACCTTAGCATTGGCAAAAGAGGGAATGGCAAAAAATATTCCTGCCAATAGGGTTATGATATGTTTTTTCATAATATACGCTTTAATGTTAGGGTTAGGGAGCGTAGTTCGAAAACTACGCCCCCTTAGTCACGAAGTATTAAGCTCATTACGATTTTAAGAAAAATCGTAGAAGCATTTTATTAATACTTATGCGCACCATGCGCTCCCAAGCTCATAGTATATTGCACGATAAACTGGTTATCATCCTCATTCTGGCTTAGTTCTTCATGGTTATATTGTAAACGTATACGGCTGAACTCGCTATTTGTCCAATCGATCATTGCAGAGTAAGCTTTTGGATCATGTCCACTGGCATCCAGCGCACTTCCTACTAAGCCAGCAGGTACATCGGGGCTTTGCAACTCGCTATAACGTGCACCTACACGCCATTGTGGCAAGAATTTATAAACCGCCTGTGCATACCAACCGCTAGCGGAATCATCAAATGCTACAGCACCTGTTGAAGCATCCGTATCTTCATAAGTGCCATCTTCATCACGCCAGAAATATTCACCTTGCAGTGTCACTTCCTGCGCGCGTGGATTGCCCGTTGGTGCCCATGTGTAGCGAAGGTCAGCTACATAAAGATTGCTGTCGCCAATAAAGGTTACGTTGTCTTCGTTACTTTTCCGTCCGCCGTTAGCTTCGCCTGAAAGCACAGAGCCGCCCACACGCCAGCTTTGGTTGTCGCCTATATCATCACCGATTCGCGCAAAACCAGACCAAGCACCGTTGCCTTCTCCATTGCCACCACCATTTGGAAAGTCATCACCTCTAAACAGACCTCCGCCAATTTCGGTATAGAAATCGGTAGGAAGTACATAGGAAGCTTCAGCACCATCATCATTGAACGAGCCGTTCAAGAACACACGGTTGGTGAGTGGTCTATCGGCAAAATCATCAGCGTGTGCGTGATGTTCGTTGAGATAGCCAAGCGTCCAGAAAGCACGACCTGCTTTCACGCTCAAACCATCAGGAAGTCCTGCACCTGCCAGCGTTTGCACATAAGCCTCTTCCAGCTCGATTTTATCTTCGCCATCTTCACGGACAATCGCCGCAGTAAGGCTACCGTAGAATTTATCATCCACGCTCGCAGAGAAGTTTAGCTCTGATTCATCCAGTGCAATGCCTTCACGGCCACGTTCACCTTCTTCACCTACACCAAAGCCTGCAATTTCAGAGCTTCCGTTAGAATAGTTAGAAAACTTACCGTTTAGAATAACACCGATGGATGGGTTGAAGCCATTACCGCGCACATTACGTCCGCCAAGCTCTACCGTTTCCCCACTGCTTGCCGAGCCAGTTTTAGCCTTAGTAGTTTCCATTTTCTGGAGTTTGGTTTCAAGTTCAGCAATACGGCCTTCATAGGCTTGCTTGAGTCCTTGAATTTCTGAACGAAGTGCGGAAATGTCAGACTCAGGTGCTGCCAGAGCCGAGGTTGCATAGAGGGTAAAAATTGCAGCAGAAGCTGCCATAGAAATAGATTTCATGGTTCTTTCCTTAATATGTATCAATATGTCTTGAAGTGAAATTGTAAAGAAGCAGCGCTGATATTATAGCAGCACATAAGTACTGCATTGCAGCACAACTTTTTTGCCGCAGCTTTTTTACAGCAAATGGTCTTTACAAATAAATGCTAGGAAAGAACAGGCGGAGCGCGGGCTAACGCTGTTTCTCTGATAGTAGAAACAACGGGTGTTTGAGAAATAAACGAATAGGAAATTGCGATGTAAGTAATTGATTCAGCAAGCGCAGCAGGTGTTGCATCATCTGAGTGCTGCTGATGTTTGCTGTGCAGATAAATATCGCAAAGCTTGCCGTTATGTTCGTGCTTATCAAAGCCATGACGCGCCATATGCACAGGCGAAAGCAACTGCACGGCAAGCAAGCTGAATATCAGAATAAAACTGAGTTTTCTGGTCATAGTTTTTTGTTAATTATACAATTTTCATCACACCATGCGTGCATCATACCACACTTGTCAAGAGGCAGTTTTATATTTAAGGCATTGTGCTATATTTTTCAGAAAAATATAGCACAAAAAAATGGTGGTCCCGACGCGATTCGAACGCGTGACCTACAGATTAGGAATCTGTTGCTCTATCCTGCTGAGCTACGGGACCAACGGGAAATATAATAAAGATTTACAACACGCTTCGCAACACGGTTTTCTTTAAGCTTACTTAAGTGCGCCGATGTTAGTGGGGGCATTGCCACTACCAAGTTCTTTATACGGTAAGCAAAAGAATGCTTAATAAGTTAACGTATTATTAATGCTTTTTTGCTAGAATCGTTCTCAATAGAGGAGTTGAGGAGGGTAATTGCTGCGTTAAAACTGGCGTAAAGCAAGATAACATGATGAGCGATTTACAGACAATTAAACGACGTAATGAGAAGTTCTTTCAGGCGAGAAGCTTGATGATTCTGGCTTTTTATCGTGAAATGTCTGAAAATAGTCGATCAGATATAGAAAGAAACACAGCATATCAAACAGCAGTCGAAACAGTAGATCACTATATTTCACTCTATAATACACCGGAGCGAATATATCACACGCCACAACATGCTTTGGTGCAAATATTGCCACTTTCAATGGCGCAAAAATCAATCTTGCTTAATAAGTGCCCGCCTGAGCTTTCAAATTGGAAGGAAGCTGAGGCTGTTATAAATAAGATAAAAATGAAGAAACGCCTGCCAAATGGGCCTAAGTGGGATGCTACCTTACTTCCAATTAGCACAAAAAGCATGGACTATTTCTGGCAGTATCTGCGTGATCAGATTAGGCATGATTGCTTGTATTATCTTCCAAAATTTGTTGATAAAGAAGGCGCATATACTATTCAAACACAGCTGCATGCGCAGATAAAAGAAGCAAAACCTGCTCTGACGTTGCAAGATATATTAAGTCCGCAAACCGCAAAGAAAACATTTATAGCCAAGAATGCAGATAATATTTTGGAATTAAAACCCCAAGTACAGGTGGTGGAAACTATTGAGGGCATATCTATTGGTGAATTAGCAGCAATTTGCGCATTTCCAGATGGGCAAGGAGGATATGATAAAACTAAAAGTTTTGAAGGATTTAAAGCTGGTTTAAATGAGTGGGCATCAGCGGTCTATGCCGTACAAATGGAACAAGAAAAACGTGCAAAAGCGGGCATCAAACCGCTTACTATGCAAGAAATTCTGCAAACCTGCCTCACGTTGGCCGCAACAATACCATTTCAAGAGAAAGAATATCTGAATAATATGGCAAAGAACATTGCAGCTTTTTTAGAAAAGAATGCAAGTAATACGTTGCGCAATCAGCTGGGTATTTTTGGTCAAGGTGATAAATCAAAAAGAGAAACCTATCATATGGTCAATAAAATGATGGTGAATGCCGCTAAATTTAGTGGACAAGATACCAGAAATTTTAGAAGAGGTGGTATAGGGTTGTACGATGGCGATCGCGCTATGACTTGTGAATTGCTGGGGCTTCGGGATAACCAGAAAAGCCCGTTCAATCAATTTTTTATTGCATGGAAAAGCTATGTAGATCAAGCAACTGAGAAGGATATACAGCGCTTTGATCCCAGCGCAAAAGGTGATGGCTTTATTCGTCAGCAGTTGATTGGGCGAAGAGTTTGGCATTGTTTTCACCCTCTTCTCACGAAAGGGATGGTAGGTGACGTAAACTTGAGAGTGGCAGAGAGAAAAGTAAATAGACTCCATAATAAGCTTGAGAAAAATGCGGCCATTATGCTTGAGTGGCATTGTTATGATATGGCAAAACAAGTCGCAAATATCGCTCAGGCAGTAAATAGTCCAATCCAGCTTGAAAATGACGTTCCTCACAAAGAAGCTGAGTCTTATTCAGCAAGCTCAAAAGGATTACGTGAGCTAAGAGGTTACAGTAACGCAATTTTTGAAAGCGACTTCTGGAACTCCTATGGTGCTTTACTAAGGCATGGTGGCATCAAGGATATGCAAAACTTCAGTGCAGTTAAGAAGGTGATCGACTTATTAGAAAGTAAACACTCAAGTGGCATGAGCGCGCCAAGTCACGAGCTAAAAAAGAATGTGCTAAAGTCAGTCTTATCACCTAAAACTATAGAAGTTAGTACTGTTGAAGCACTGAAAATCGCTCTTTCTTCTTCAGCAAAAGAGAAGTTTGGTGATGCGTTAGATGATGTTATTCAAGTTAAGCAAAGTCATGCAACCCAAAAAGTTAGCGGCAGAGGCTAGTAAGTAATGTGTATGTTTACCATTCGTTTGGGTCAGTTGGGGTTGCCGCAGATGATGGCGAAGTGATTTTTTTGGTTTTTTCAATAGAGGCAGGTTTCTCGATCCTTTTTTCATTGGGTAGAGGTGGTTTAGCATCACTTGTAGTATGAGTGGGCAAGGTGTTAGTGGAAGGTGTGGTGTTGCCAATTTCCTCATTTAGCAGCGCAAGTTTCCGTTTTCCTAGCGCACTATTAACTGAAAACATAGTTTTAGACTCACACATAGGGCACACATAATATTTAGTGAAAATTCGCCACAATGTATAAAAAGGCCCCGGTATTAAGAACACAACCCACAACATTATCTCCATTGTAGTGCTGCCGCGCTTGACGGCTTTGCGTCTTCCTTCGTAGCCACATTCTATGCAGATATAATCCGTCATAACTTCTCTATACTATTTTTACTAAACCATATCCCAAGTGTAACAGTTTTGGAAAAGAAATTATAATTTATGTAGTAAAAATATATGAGATATAAAGCAACTTAAGCTAGGCTGCATTATTGAGAAGCAGCTATAATCGCCATGTGCAGTAATTCAATCGCTTTTGCTGGTCCTTCCGGATGATTCCACGCATAGGAAACAATCGCTACAAAGTCAGCACCTGCTTTTACAATTGGCGCACAGTTATCATCACGGATGCCGCCAATGGCAACACACGGCAAGGTCGCTTGATCTGTCCAGCATGTTAAAATTTCAGGATCGGGGCGGCTTTTAGCCTCTTTTGTTTTGGTTTCGAAGAATGCACCAAACGCAACATAGTCAGCTCCTTGGCTGCCCATTTGCATTGCACGCTCCATTGAACCATAGCAGCTTGAGCCTATCACCATATGGCCCACAATTTTTCTCGCCTCTTCAAGCGAAGTATCTTCGTCGCCAAGATGTAGGCCGTCAGCTGCAAGTTTTACGGCCAAATCTGGTCTGTCATTAAGGATAAACATTATCCCATATTGATGGCATAAATCCCGCAAAGCCACGCCGGCATTTAGAATATCTTCGTCTGATACTTCTTTCATGCGAAGCTGAAAGGCAGAAACATAACCCGTTTTAAACGCAGCTTCTGCCCGAGGTAAAAATGATTCTAGCTCAAATGACTGAGGCGAAATAAGGTAAATTTGGCAGGAAGATTGCTCTTTCAAAACCTATTTACCCTGATAAATCGCAACAATTTCTTTTAGCAAAGCCAATGCTTCGTCACGCGGGCGCTGGAAGGTGTTGCGTCCGATAATCGAACCATCACCGCCGCCATTGCGAATATCACGAATTTCATTCAGTAATGCATCGGTGCCTTTTGAGCCACCGCCAGAGAACACAACTAAACGACGACCAGCAAAGCTGCTTTGCTTAATGTGAGCGATGCGCTCAGAAAGCGTGCTTTTTGCAATGCTTTCATAAGATTTTTTTGCTTCGTCTTGTTCGATAAAATCTGTTGGTGGTTTTACTTTAATGATGTGAGCACCAAGCAAAGCTGCCATATGTGCAGCATAAGCAGTCACGTCCAAAGCAGTTTCGCCGTCTTTAGAAAGCTCGCCACCGCGTGGGTAAGACCAAAGAACCACAGCAAGCCCATGTGCTTTGGCTTCTTCTGTAAGTTCACGAATTTCTTCCATCATGTCAAACGCGTGGTTTGAGCCAGGGTAAATAGTAAAGCCAATTGCCGAACAACCAAGGCGAAGCGCTTCTTTTACTGAGCCGGTTACAGCCTGATTACGAATGCCAGGAGCCAGTGAGTTGCAACTATTTAGTTTTAAAATGGTAGGAATTGCGCCTGCAAATGTATCTGCGCCTGCTTCTAGCATGCCAAGTGGGGCAGCATAAGCACTAAGTCCTGCATCAATGGCTAGTTTGTAGTGATAGTGCGGGTCGTACGCCGGAGGGTTAGGTGCAAAGCTGCGTGCAGGTCCATGCTCAAATCCTTGATCTACCGGTAAAATAACCAGTTTTCCCGTGCCACCCAGCTTGCCGCTCATTAAAATACGTGCAAGGTTTGTTTTGGTGCCGGGGCTATCGCTTTCATAGTAGCTGAGAATTTTTTGTACTTTTTGTGTCAGGCGCATGATGCTCTCATGTTCTTGGG
>CAYGPX010000005.1:0-18322 GCA_964351935.1 uncultured Rickettsiales bacterium
GGATAAAATACAAATACAGAAAATAGATCGCAATAGGTTTATTAGAAATCCGTGAATTCTTAGTAGGTGCTAAGTATTTGTTAATAAATTAGTTGTACAATGCCTTTTATAAAAAATGCATAACTAGTTACATAAATAGATAGAGTTGCTATTCAAGAATGAGAAAAACAGAACCATCAACTATCGAATGGGAGGGGCTTCAGCTTCCAGAGTATTTATTTACTATTCCTGAAAGCAGGAGTGAAACTCCACCTACAGCCACATTTAGTCCAGTTCATTATGCAAGCTCAGGTGGAAATAGTGCTTGGACATCCAGCACCTCTCCTAGCAAAAAGCCAAGAAAAAAAGATATTTTACTTACTAGTGAATCATTTCTTTATGTAAATAAACAAAGACGTTTGGCGTTTGTTGGTTATTTGCAGGCATTAGGGTTTAATGTATATGTAAAAACCGGACCAAAAACTATAAAAGCGGTTCCTATACCAAACTCTCCTGAATCTATGGAAGAAGCCCTCGATATTGTTGAAAATGCTTCTCTACCTGATAACAGAGATAATCAAATGCTATATGAGCAGTTTGATTGCGATTCTGACCATACATTAAAAGTAACGCATGAACAGGCATGCGAACTTATCAGAATATTTCGAGCTGATTATGAAAGAGGAGCAGCTTCCTCATTACCTGTTCGCAAAAAACAGTTTGTAGGAGGATTTTTATGTAGAGATTTACAAATAGGTGATAGTGCACTAGCGAGTAAAATATCGCTACTTAAAGACTGCTTAAGAAGTGCGGCGATGGTAGGCGATCTAGATGCTTATGATAAATTCAGGGCAAAAATTAGAGCAACATTACTCGATAATGGTGAAGTAGAAGAAAGTGACTTTAAAGACACTGAACAACAAGAGTTATATTATGTACTTGTAGAATTAATTAATAATAATCAGCATGATAAAGTAAGTGATCTACTTAAAAACCATTACCCTCCCCCCGATGATGCAAAAGAGTTCTTAAGTCTTTATCAAGATTTTCTTATCCTCGCTATCGGCCAAAGCAGCCCTGAAATGGTCGAAGTTTTTGTAGAGTATGGCTTCGATCCAAGCTACGAAGCTGTAAGTTACTTTTCTAAAGGAGAACCTTTGGATGCCAAAGTTAGTCTATTATATTCCGCACTAAAGCATCATAATACAGAATTAGTCAATTATTTAGCCGAAAAACACCCCCAATTAATTGATGCCGCAGTACTCGAATATGCAATTGAAAATTCGCAAATGGGCGTTATTAAGGCTGTTCTAAAAAAAGAAAACCACTTAACACATTTAATAGACAATAAGATTGCTGAGCTAGCTGCTCAGTATGGTGTAACTGAAATTCTAGAGTATGTAATAGCAGAAAAGCCAGAACTTGTGACTGTTGATGAGAAGAGCTTAGTAGAATTCGAGAATATGGTAATTGACCTTGCTAAAAAAGGACAATTTGGAATCTTAGATAAAATTGGCGAATTATCAGATGATAATGCCAATGCCATCGAAAAAATACTTATTGATAATACGACACACATTTTTCTTAAAGTAATTGAAGGTGGCTATACTGAAGTTGCTAAACGAATTTTAGATGCCGTTGAGAAACCTATAGGTCTAATTAAACAAGAGAATGATAACAAATGGAATGCATTAGATTGCGCAGTACGTTGGGGGCATACTGAGACAGTAAAACTGCTTTTAAAAACAATAAGCGAATCAACCCCTGAAGATAAAAAGACATTACTAAAGCATAAGACCTCTCTTGGTCAAACAATTTTTCATATGTCGGCAATGGCTGAAAATGATGATGGAGAAATGTTTGAATTATTACGTGAAGAACTTTCAAAAACACTTTCACCAGAGGAAATAAAGGAGCTGATTACAGCTCAGAGTATTGATGGCCAAAACTTAGTGCATTATGCCATCACGCACAACAAACCCAAATTATTAGCAAAGCTTATTTATACATACCCTGAGATGCTTGATGTTAAAGTAGCTGCTAATTATCAACGTTCACTTTTACTAGACCCACTTCAATTTGCTGCAACAAGACATAGAGCAGGCAAAGAATGTGCTGAGCTGCTTTTGGCAGCTGGGCTTGATGAAACATCACCTGTAGAAGATACTAATGCTCAAGGAGCTTCTCCTTTTACTAAATATATCGAAGAAGGAAAAGCTTCTGGTAAAACTCAAAATTCCGGCCTTAATGCAGTATTGCTTGCATGCAAGGAGGATAACTTGGAATTGCTTGAGGTTTTTTTAACAAAAAACCCAGAATTGCTTTTTTGCAAAGATAGTGAAGGACGTAGCGTATTAGATTATGCAGCAGAAAATTTAAGCGTTAACGTTTTGAATTTTCTTATAGATAACCACCCTGAACTTTTTGAATTGGATGAAGATGGCGAAAGCTTACATGCTAAACTACCGCCTCTATTTACACTTTTGCATATTGCTCCAGCTAACATAAATAAATCAGATGAGAAAAAGCAAAAAACTTCACACTTACATCGCAGTCGATATGGCTGTTCTTATGAGGATAGTAAGGTAAAGCTAGTGCAAAGACTAGTGGAGCGCTTTCCCGAGCAGATAGAACCAACACCCGGTAATGTGAATGCAATACATGTGGCGGCTTATCACCTTGATAGCCGTTCACTAAGAGTGCTGTTAGAAGCACGACCTGATTTGGCCTTTACTGAAGCTAAAGATTTTGAAAATAAAGCACCTGCTCTTCTTGCTCTAGAAAGTGAAGATTGGAAACATTCTCCAGATAGTAAAGAAAGGGCGGCCGAAATTCTAAGACTAATTTGGGATACTCTCTCTTCCCATGAAAAACAAGAAATGCCTTACGCAGATTTTGTGAAAAAAATTCAAGCAGAAGTAGCTGATGTCGCAGAGCAAACAACACATGACTCCGTTGATGACGAAGAGGAGAAAAACCCAAAAAAACTATTTTTAGCAGGTGATGGTTTTGATCCAAACCCTAATGGTGGTGTTCAAACTAATCCAAGTTATAATATGTCAGAAACTGGAGAAGTTCTCAATAACCCAGCTTCTATTCCAAGAATGCGAACAAGGGTTTTTCAATATTTGGATATAACCAAAAGTTTTACTCGCCTTGAATACGAACCAACACTAGACAAACAAGATCTTCCCGATGCATGGAGTGATGATAAAGTTCTGCAATGTAAAACCCCAATGGTTTCAAACAGAGTTTTCTCTCAGTTATCAAGACAGCTTCAGCCAAACACGCCTACACGATTGATATCAATGGCGATTGATGATGAAATAATCGTGCAAGCTAAAGCGGTTGATAGTTTTGGAAGGCCTGTTGCGTACGAGTTCTTTCGAGGTGATGATGGTTTTTATTACGTTCAGGCTGATGTGGAATGTACGTTTACTTATCTGATGGATTCACCACTAGAAGAAGCCACATTAAAGCAATACAGAGGTATTAAAAGTGATAGTGAAGATGAAGGGCTAGTTTGGTTAAAAAATATTATTGATGCATATAATGCTAAGTCAGAGGGCAAGCCAAAAGCTAAACAAGTGGATGTAGATAAAGAGTTGCCTGATGCAAAAACTCAGCATGCTAAATATTGTAAATTTCTATATGAAAACTCCACTAAATATGGCTCCTGTCTAGATAGAACTTGGGCAATATTATATAAAGTAGCGGTTGAGAGGCCGGATTTAGAAGATAGAATTCGTCAAGTTAGAATTGACAATAGCCATGTACGAATTGAAATTTGCAGCCATGATGGCAAATGGATGGCAGTGCCAGACCTAGGTGGTATACCAGCAGCACTTAACTATGAAAAAAAACAAGCAACTAAAGCGGAAAGAAAAAAAAGGCTTTCTTTGGTTGAAAGCGAGCATGGTGGCACATCAACCCAAGTGGCACAATTAGAAGAAACTACTCCAGCACCACTTTTTAAACCGATAGAAGAAGCTAGCGCACTTACTGAGGCTGTTCTTTCTTCGCCACAGAAGCGAGTGCTCGTTACCTCTGATGGACAATTGGATGAACTCACCAATGCACTAGTCAAAGAAGCTGTGGCATCAGGAAGGCCAGTATTTGTAGTAGATAAAGCTGACGATCTAGATATTGGGCGTGATACCGTGGTTTATCTACCTGATGGCACCATCACAATTGCGCCAAGAGGTCAGCTTGATGTGTTTCTAGATAGTATAAAACCTGAGAAGCAACCACTACTGATTGTGCGGGCGGATAACTTTTCTCCACAAGAAAAAGTCCGTTTCAACGAAATTCAGGATCGAAGGGCCATCATTAAAGGGCGTACAGTTCCAGATTCTATGCAAATAGTAACGCTAGAGAGACCTATTTCTGCTGAAGAACAGGTGTCTCGAGGGGCCTTTATTTCGCGCCACGGCTTAAAAATCGAATCTAAAGTAAAGGTATGGCCTAAAGTTAGACCTGAAGTAAATGTCGCTGAAACACAAGTTACAGAAGTTGACTTTCAAGGTTTTCCTGATTGGCGAAGCCAATTATTTGGCCATGTAGTTGTGAGAGATAATCAAATATATTGGGATAAAAGTGATTTTGTTAAAACACTAGAAAAAGGTGCTTCTGTTAACTTCTCTTTTATTAATATGCCTCCAGAATCTAAAGCAGAAATTGAGGCGGAAATTGATCGTGCTTATGCAATGGGCGCATTTTATTATTTAGGAAAGAAAATTCCGCTAAACACAGAAAGTTGTCATATCAGCACGCAGCATGATGTGGGCTTTGATTTTGCACAATTTGCAAATGCGTCTATTCAAACTGGTGTGATGCTAAAAGATGCACCAGCGGATGTAAAAATTATTAATAGTTATAATTTTGATCGCTTACTACATGATAAGAAAATTGAAGGTGGTATTTATAATAACGCTGAAGGACTCATAGAAGCCGCTGCCAATCAAACACTTAAGCTCTATATTTCCGATACTTTGAGTGATAGCCAATGGTACTGCATGTTCAAGTTAGCACAAACGCATAATGTAAAGCTTGATATTCGCACCATATTAAAAGAAACCGACTTACCAAAAGGAATGAATAAGGGTTTAATCAATTCAGCAGAAGAGAGGGAGGAAGTTGCCGCAGCAGAAAGAACAATTCCACCCATTGTAGTTACTAATTCTGCTAAAGAAGAGCTTAAAGATGATAAATATAAAAACAAAAGAATTCTTCACGTAGAAGATTATACCAGCATGGACATGCTCCATGGGACACCTGATTCTGTAGAGTTTGATGCTGAAAATAAACGTTTTAGAGAGTTTAAAATGCTCTCAAGTGCATTAGAACTAGCTCACAAAGATGGTCAAGAAGTGGTGCTAGCTGGCACATTCTCAGACGAGCTACTAAGTTATCTCTACCCTTTATTTGAAGACTCTATGCAGGGCATTTCACTTGTAATTGAAGACCCTAAAACAGCAATAGGAAAGCCATATGCCGGCCTTCCTATGCTTTCTTTGGATGAGTATAGTATTTCTATGCACCAGATTACAAAAGAGCCAGAAAGAGTCGCCACTTACACTGAGACTGAATCTAACACTCCACTTGAAGTGTTTCTTACACAACATGAAAATGATGCCGAACGAAAACAAGAATGTGATTTGTTTGAAGAAAAAAGAATTGAACAGCTTTCCTCTAAATTAGAAGAATCTGCTTGCGTGAAGCTGGTTGGAGCTGCAGCAGTAGGTAAAAGTCAACTTCTTAAACTCTATGGTGAAAAAGATGGAGTAAAGGTCTATAGTGGCTTAGATGCCATAGCAGACTGGGCAGAAGGTGAAGTGGATGGTGAGGTTCAGCAGCGTGTTTTATTTCTAGATGAAGCGAATATCACCGATAAACATTATACAATGCTGTCACCTTTATTAGAGCGTAATACAGTATTAGAGCGTAATACAGGGCAGCCAACTGTATTATTTCATCGTGGCAAGTGGCTTACTATCCCAGCAAGCTGTAAAGTTGTTTTTGCAATGAACCCTCCCGTTGATAAACAGGGTAGAAAATATGCAGGTGGAAGAGTTGAACCTAAGTTTCTTAATGAAAACGACTTTCCAACTATAGAGCTTGAAGCTTTACCAGAGAGTTATATATATCAACGAGTTTTAAAAGAAAAACTATTTGATCCATTTTATGCATCGCTAACTAAAGAACAGAAAGTAGATGTAACAGAACAAATATTCGAAGAAAAGGCAGTCGAATATTTTCAACAACATAGAACAACAGGAAAAGAAATAGAACCACGAGCTGCACAACGTGAGATGTTAAGATTTCTTGCAGAAAAAGCATTTGGAAGAACATATCCTAAGAAAGCCGCGAGTATTAAAGATGGAGCATTCATTTCAACAACTGTAACGGATGAAGTTCAGCGCTCACTTCAAGAAGTTTTGTTTTTAAGCCTTAAACAATTTGAAGGCAGCCTACCACAAGATGCCATTGGCACACCCGGCATGCTGCTTGATGGCCCACCTGGTATGGGTAAAAGTGAAATGGTAAGAGCGGTAATAGGGCATAGCGGCCTTAAACAAGCTTTTACTGCTACCGAACTAGAGATGGCAACTTCTCAACGATATATCAAAGTATCTGCTGGCTTATCACTTGCACAAAAAACTGAAATCATTACAGCCGCTTATAAATATGGCCATGTTATTTGGATAGATGAACTTAATAGTTGTTTGGATGACGGCCTCGAGAAAGTGCTAAATGCTGTAATGACAGGAGAAAACCCTAAGACTGGTGCGAAAGATGCTGTTCGAGGTGGGATGCGTATTATTGCCACAACAAATCCTGGATTTCATAAAGGCAGAACATCTGTTGGAACGGCATTAAAAAGCCGTTTTAATGTTCGTGAAATGCCTCTCTTCTCAGCATATGACGATGATAGCCTAAGAAAAATTCTAGTTCATCTTTTAAGTATCAGCACTGGTATAGAAGAAAGTAGCAAGCCAGATATTAGCGTTCTGTTGAATGAGATAAAAACAAACCGTAAAATACTTAATATTCGTGATGTAGCCAGCTATTTAGTACAAACTTATGGAATCAGTTTTAATACAGGAGAAAGTCGTCAATTAGACGCGTTAAAATATGCACATAGACGAATGGTAAATAAACGAGGTTTAGAACCAGGTGGACTAGCGTATGACGGAGAAATTACTAGTGCATATAACGCATTTCATGCACTTATCAAAATCGGCATTTCGGATGTATTATTTAACCAACTACTACAACAATTTTATACATCCGATAACCATAGGGCTAAAGGTTACAGTAGAGATACAGCATTTTTAGAAGCTGTCCGGCAGGCAACAAATAGTCTAAAACCAGCACCTCCTAACACACCCACAGAAGAGTTAATTCAAGCTGGTTTATTATCTATTCATGGAGATATGCCAGAAAGAACCGTTGAGATAAGTGAAGAAGCATATCTAGAGTTGGTCTATCTTGAACGAATGGGAAAAGCGGAAAGAAGTGATATTAAGTGGTCGGATCATAAGCTTAGTAACACAATACCAGAAGAAGCTAATAGTGATTTACGCAGCTCTACATTTATGCTCTATAGAAACTTCACTGCAGACTTTATTAAAAAGGACGCTTCATTTACTCAACCTTTTAATGCTCAGGGAACAGCACTTAATCTAAAACTTCATACTCAATTTATGGCACTCAGTAATAAAGAAGGGGATCTAACTCAAAAATTAGAACAATTCCAAAGAGGTATTATGTGGTGTTATGCAACATGTGAAACATCACAAGACTTACTTTCTATAGCACACGGAGAACTTGGTGCTGGCACTGAGTTCGATGATAAGAAACAGCGCATTATTGAATGCCAAAATCAGTTGCTGACATTTTTTGCTGACTTTGACGTTCCTAATTCGATTGCAATAAAACTAATTCATAGCTTCAAATCGGTACAAACAGATAGTGACTTAAAATTAATGTCTAAAATAGCAACGGCACTTAATACATTAATGAATTTAGATGAGTCGATGATTCAATCACATAATGAAGATGATGCTAAAAAAGAAATTGGTGAAACATGGCGTACTATTGTCGATTTACTATTATCTGATGATGAAGAACATATTAAACAAGGATTAGCATGCACAGAAAAGTTTTCTACGTTAAATGCACAAGAAACAACAGACTTTAGTGAAAGACTTAAGGAAGTACTTAAAGGTGTTGAGCTGGATGGAAAGCAAAATATTCTTGATAGCGAAGTCAATTTTCTACCTCACAGGGTAGGCACAACAAAACAAGTAGCATTTTGATGATGCAGATACAGTTTTAGCAATTGTTTATTCTAATAAAATTATTAATTTACTTATCCCTACAACTTCATACTTATTACCTGTAAAATATTTTGTAGGAATTAATGCTATAAATCGCTTATTTACATGCTTACAGATGGGCATATTTCACTAAATATCTTAAATTCGCAATTATTCCCCGAAATATCTCGGTAAAATAGTATTTACTGGGAAAACTGCAAACAGCTCTAGGAGCTGGAAGTTGCGAGCATACCGCCATTTTATAAAGCACATTAAGTTTTTGATTCTAAAATCACCAATCAAACATAAAAAGCTTGTGCTTTGCAGCAACTTTCTGCGCTTATTAAAAACCAAAGAAGGAAAATGCGCCTTCAATAGCTTTTTTTCCAAAAATAATGATAAGCGTTGTGAGTGTAACACCAGCGCTGCCGACGGCCATACCAAAAATAATGGTAATGCCATCTTTACTAAGCAGTCCTAGCGACATGATTGCAATGCCAGTTGCGGGTATAAAGTTTGTGAGCGGAAGTGGCACAGCAATGGAAGCCGAAAATAACAAACAAAAAATTCCAACTAGCTTTTCACCACCCAATGATGATGTAAATGAAAATCGTGGTCTTAAAAAGCGCTCAACTTTCTGCAAATATGGCGCACCTTTTTCAATAATTTGTGCCAGAGTTTTGCGCTTGATACGCTTATTACCCAACCATTTTGGTATCCAAGGAGAATCCATTCCCATCACCATCTGTAGCGAGAATAGCAACAGTGGTATTGAAGGAAGAGCGGTAGCACCGGGGGGAAGTGGAATTGGTAGACATAGTGGAAGCGAGAAAATAAGCATAATTAGTCCAAAGCCGCGCTCGTGCAGTGCCTGCTTAACTTCAAACAACGAGATATAATCTGCAGAGTTATTACGAACTACACCGTGCAAAGCTTCTGAAGCCGGAATGTTCTTATTATCTGGGCTAGTCCCCATACGCCACTCGCTAAAAACTCTATTTTATGGCGTGGATTATTACAGCGACTAATGCTTTATGCAAGATTGTTTTAATAAAAAACTAATAATTGTTAAGCTTTCTTCTTAGAAGTCACTTTTTTGGCAGCAGCTTTGGTTGCTGGTGCCTTCTTACTAGTTTTTGCAGCTTTTGATGCAGGCTTTTTAGCTGGAGCTTTCTTCTTAGCTGGAGCTTTTTTTACTGCTTTTTTTGGAGAAACCTTTACCGGCTCCTCTTCCAAATCGATAATACGACCACCTGAAACAGCTTCAGTATGAGTGCTTATTGCTTTTTTCTTAGCTTTAGAGACCTTTTCGCCTTCACTTGTATCTGCATCATCGCCCTCACCTTTTAAGCCCTCTTTCATACTACGGACACCACGCCCCAAATCACCCATCACACGCGGCAACTTACCTGCACCAAAAAGCACAAATACAATCACTAATACCAAAATTAACTGCCAACCGCTAATGCCCATAGTTATATCCTCTAATTATTATCTTATTTTCAAGTTTAGTTTAACTCACTGCTTTTTTCAACATGCTTTGCGCATAATCTACATCAAACGACAATGGTGCTTTTAGTAGATCTAAACTCGTCTGCAAGCGCAAGATAGCAGCATTACTCAAACTACTGATGCCTTTAGCAACCTCAAGCATTTCTTCCATTTTGCCATTACAGTGCAACACGGCATCGCAACCTGCAATTAATGATTTTTCAGCACGCTCAGAGAAATTTCCTCCCAATGCTTTCATTGACAGATCGTCTGAAATTAGAAATCCATTAAACCCTATTTCATTACGAATAAGCTCTATCACTTTAGAAGATTGCGTAGCAGGTAGCTTATCATCAATGGCACTGTAAACGATATGCGCAGTCATTGCCCACCAAGGCTCGCTTGCCACAGCTTTAAACGGTGCAAAATCAGTTTTGCGTAATGTCTCAAGCGAGGCATCCACCTGAGGCAAATCTTCGTGGCTATCCACCAATGCACGACCATGCCCAGGTATATGCTTTATCACCGGAAGCACACCACTATCGATTAATCCGCGTGCAGTTTCACGCGCCAAAAGCGCCACTTGCTCTGGATTGCTACCAAAACTACGGTCTCCAATAATATCATGTGCACCATCAACGCGAATATCCATCACCGGTGCACAATCCACATTAATACCAAGCTCAAATAGTTCTTGTCCCAGCAGTCGATAATTACAATATACAGCTTCTGCAGCAGATTCAGGCGAGTTATCTGTACACATTTTTGCAAACACATCAACCGCAGGATATTTACGCCAATGAGGAGGACGAAGCCGCGCCACACGCCCACCTTCTTGATCAATCAAAACAGGACATTGCCAACCAACACAACTACGCAACATGCTTACTGACGTTTTTACTTGCTCAGGCGTATCAATATTGCGAGCAAATAAAATAAAACCAAGTGGATTGATTTGCTTAAAGAAATTTAATTCTTCTTCAGAAGGAAATAATCCTTCATACCCAAAAATCACCGCTGATGATTTGATATTATTATCTAACAAAGAAACACCCCTGCTTTTTTTCAATTAGCTCATTACAAATAGTACGCCCTTCTGAGGCACCATTAATTGGCCCTACTTGCAGGCGATAAAAAATACCCTTACTGCCCAAATCTGCTTTTATACTGTAGTGCGTTTTGCTACCTAGCAAGTCAGGAAATTGGTTTTTTAGCGTATTCCAACGCTCATCCGCTTCAGCAGAAGTGCGGAACGCACCCAGTTGAATGCGCGCACCTTGTTCTACTTTTTTCTCACCCGGTATCACGAGTGCTTTGCGTTTTGGCACTGGCGTTGGCATGACATCTTCAGGTTTAATATCCTTCAGAGCTTCTCCAATAACATCTTCAATTGTAGGCTCTTCTTTTACATTTATGAGGGCATTGGCTGTTGGCTGAGTCTCCACTGGTTTTTGAGTAGTCTCTTCTGTAACAGGCTTGGCTGGCTCATTCGCAACTATTTCTTCTTTTTTTAGTGGTATTAATGCAATTTCTGCGCGATTTATTGGCGCTTCAGGTGCAGGCAAAATGCGTGTTACTTTTGGCAACTCCGTCACCTCTTCATCATCAATAGAATGAAAGACGGTTTTATCCATATTGGCAATTTTAATGCCTCCCGGATCATCTGGCTGAATTTTTATAGGCGTTTGCTCAGCTCTCACTAATGGTAAAGAGTCAACTTGCGAAGGGGTTAAAGCAAATTTATCGGTTTGCCATGCAAAAATAAAGAACCCCACCAATAAACAGCCAACTATGGCTAATAAATATTGCCTCACGCGCGACCATTTCTGTGATTGGTGCGCCTCATCAGGCAAAGCATCTTCCTGCTCCAGATACTCTCTGAGTAATTTTTGGCTTAAGCGTTGCCTATCAAAATCAAATTCTTCTTCTTGCATTCAAGTCGCCAGAATTACATTTCTTTTTTTGCTTCAATACAGAAAACATCAAGCCCCGAAGCAATTACATTTGCGAATGCTTCCACCAACATCAAACGTGCAGCACTAAGCTCAACATTATCTGCAATTATAAAACGCAAGATAGCATTATCTTTTCCTTTATTCCAGAGCCCGTGAAACTCTGCTGCTAATTCTTGTAAATAAAAAGCGATACGGTGTGGCTCATAACTAAGTGCAGCAGCCTCAACCAAGCGCGGCCACTCTGCCATGCGCTTTAAAAGCTGCAATTCTTCTTCACTTTCAATCAAATTTAAAAGCGATATATCTCTTTTATCAGCTAATTTAACTGCCTCTGGGCACTCTTGCTGCGCCATTCGGCGGATAGATTGCGTACGCGCATGCGCGTATTGCACATAAAATATCGGGTTATCTTTGGATTGCTCTTTCACTTTTGCCAAATCAAAATCAAGCACCATATCGTTTTTACGCGTCAGCATAATGAAGCGAATAATATCTTTTCCCACTTCATCAATCACATCGCGTACCGTGGCAAATGTCCCTTTGCGCTTAGACATCTTAAGTGGCACACCATTTTCCATAAAATTGACGATGGCATGGAATTTGATTTCAAGCGTTGCTTTATTATCGCTAAGTGCCGCTACTGCTGCTTTTAAGCGCTTTAGGTAACCAAAGTGATCTGAGCCAAGCTCTAATAACATATGGTTAAAACCACGCTTTAGTTTATCAGCATGATAGGCAATATCGGCCGCAAAGTACGTCCAGCTGCCGTCAGATTTTTGCAGAGGCCTATCTACATCATCGCCAAAATCAGTGGCACGGAAAAGTGTTTGCTCGCGCGGCTCCCAATCTTCTGGAGTTTTGCCTTTTGGTGGCTCTAACACGCCACGGTAAACTAAACCTTTGCTCTGCATCAGCTTTAACGTTTCATCAATTGCACCTGCATCATGTAGCGATTTTTCCGAAACAAACACATCATGCTCAATACCAAGATCAGCCAAATCTTTTTTAATAAGATCAAGCATCGCTGCAAGTGTTTCAGCCTTTACAACAGGCAGATATTCAGCCTCGCTTTGTGTACGAAGGCTATCATTATATTTTTCTTTCAAACGCTCGCCAGCAGGTTTTAGATATTCACCCGGATACAACCCTTCAGGGATTGTGATTTTTTCACCCAATGCTTCAAGGTAGCGCAAATAAGCAGAGCGCGCGAGCGTATCCACTTGCGAGCCTGCATCGTTAATATAATATTCACGCACTACATTATAGCCAACTTTGGAAAGCAGTCGCGCCAGCGCATCACCAAACACTGCACCACGCGCATGGCCAATGTGCATAGGTCCAGTTGGGTTTGCTGAAACAAACTCAACATTTAACAGTTGCTTTTCTCCTAAGTCCGAATTTCCAAAATCCATCCCTTGCTCTAAAATAACAGGAACAATACTACGCCATGCTTTTGCACCTAATCGCAGATTAATAAAGCCCGGCCCTGCAATTTCTACCGTTTCAATATTTTCTTCTTTTTCTAACTCAGCCGCAATAAGCTCCGCAATCGCACGCGGATTCATTTTTGCTGGCTTTGCAAGCACCATAGCCGCATTTGTCGCAATATCACCATGGGAAGCATCACGCGGTGGCTCTGCCGTCACAGAAGAAAAATCAATTCCTGCTGGAATTTTCTTTTCTTTTTCAAGCGCTTGCAGCGCACTTATAATCTTTTTTCTTATTTCATTAAATAAGTTCATTCACTTTAATCTCTTACAGTTTTCTATTGATTTTGGTAAGTTAAATCAAACAGGCGTTGATGTTCTTTAATCGCAAATCTATCCGTCATTCCCGCAATAAAATCGGCAATAACGCGAGATTCTTCTTTCGCACTCTTACAACGCTTTACAGCATCACGCCATAATGTTGGCAAACATTCCGGCTCTTCCATAAAAATACCATACAAATCAGTCACAATACGCCTAGCTTTACTGGTCATACGGCAAACTTTGTAGTGTCGATACATATTTCTCATCAAAAAGGCTTTTATTTCCTTCTGACTAGCATCCATGCTCTTAGAAAAATGCACTAAAGGCCTTCCAAGCGCCCTGATATCATCGGAAGTTTTAATCTCGTATTGTTTGATATTATGCAATGTGGTGTCAATAACATCTCCCACCATCACACTTATCATGCGCCTGATAGCTTCATGTACTAACCTATCTTGCTCAATATTGGGATATTTATGCTTCACTTGCGAAATCACTTCACCAATTACCGGCAGTTCTTTTAAATCATCAACGGTAAAGAGCCCTGCCCTTAACCCATCATCAATATCGTGATTGTTATAGGCAATATCATCAGCAAACGCAGCTGCTTGAGCTTCAGCAGAAGCAAAGCTTTCAAGCTCAAGGTTATGCTTTTCATTATATCTGGCAATTGTTTCTGGGACACTGCCATCATATCGCTTTTTATCGTGGAGCGGGCCTGTTATAGGGCCATTATGCTTAATAATTCCCTCCAATGTTTCCCATGTTAGGTTGAGGCCGTTAAATTCAGCATATTTCTGTTCTAATTGCGTCAAAATTCTAAAACTTTGCTCGTTGTGGCTAAAGCCACCATATTCTTTTGCCGCTTCATCCAAGGCATCTTCACCAGCATGACCAAAAGGGGTGTGCCCCAAATCATGTGCTAGTGCTAAAGTTTCTGCTAAATCTTCATCTAACGCGAGATTTCTTGCAATTGAACGTGCAATCTGTGCAACTTCTAAACTGTGCGTCAGCCGAGTGCGATAGTGATCGCCCTCATGATTGATAAACACTTGGGTTTTATATTCTAAACGACGAAATGCTGTAGAGTGAACGATTCTATCGCAATCACGCCTAAAAGCGCTACGACCAAAGCATTCTTCTTCATTTACTAACCTACCTCTGGTTTTTTCAGAGTGACAGGCATAAGAAGCACGCAACTGAACGTTAGATGCTGGCAATAAAGCCTCAGCTATGTTAGAATCCGACATAACAAAACCCTTGAATTTTTGCAAAGGTTTACTACATATGCAAGCATTAGGAAAGTATAAACAGGCCAAATTATGACAAATAGCGAGAAATTTTCTATTACCGATAGTGCAGCAAAGCGCGTGGCATACCTGATGAGCCAAGAAGAAAAATCGAGTGAAGTGTTTCTGCGTATCGAAGTGCAAGGCGGAGGCTGCTCAGGCTTTCAGTATCATTATGACTTCGACACCAAGCGTAATGACGATGACTTTTTTATTGAGAAAAACGGCGCACGCGTGGCAGTGGATGCAACCTCCCTACCCTTCATTGAAGGATCAGCGTTAGATTTTGTAGAAACACTCGGCAGTGCTGCGTTTGAAATTAAGAATCCAAATGCCACAGCAAATTGCGGTTGCGGCAATAGCTTTTCAGTGTAATTTCAAAGGTCACTCGCCTCACTCAATCAACGGTTGGATTTAACGCAAAATAACACTGCAATACAACCGCTATAATACGCACTGACACTTAATCTGAAGCTATTTTGCAACAGTTATATTTTTTTATACAACCGAACGCAAAATTCTGTAGTTTTTACACTTTCAGTATGAGACTATTTTCTTACCCAGGTAAGAAAAACCAAGGAATAAACTTAACCATTTTCAGTTAGAAAAGGAGCCATACCATGGGCGAAAAAAAAGATAAAGATAAGGCTAAGAACAAGAAAAAAGCCGCTGCTGCACCGGCTAAAAAAGACGCTAAAAAATAACCAAGTCAGCGTATATATATAAATTAGCTATAAACACACCCTTGAGACTTCTTGAGGGTGTGTTTTGTTTTGTGGAAAAAGCAGCATTTACAGCGCAACAACTAGAGATACGCTATCAAACTGTTTCAGATAGACAGAAAAAGCTAGCAATTCCATACAAAAGAGGCTATAAGACCTGCCCTCTATTCGATTTTATTGTATTTTAGGAGAATTAATCTCATGGTATTAGCCGCAAATCTTGGTTTCCCGCGTATTGGCGCAAAAAGAGAACTTAAAAAAGCTATTGAAAGCTTCTGGAAAGGTGATCTTTCTGAAGCTGATTTGCAAAAGCAAGCTAAAGCAATTCGCGCTGAAAACTGGAAATTCCAGAAAGATCAAGGCATTGACCTGATTCCTTCTAACGATTTTTCGTTTTATGATCAGATTTTAGATACTATCGCATTGTTTGGTGCGGTGCCTGATCGCTATAAGTTTAGTGGTGGCAACGTAGATCTTAAAACTTACTTTGCAATGGCGCGTGGCGCTCAAGGCAATGGCCTTGATGTAGTTGCTATGGAAATGAGCAAATGGTTTGATACCAACTACCACTATATTGTGCCTGAATTCAAAAAAGGCCAAAAGTTTGCGCTTTCTTCTTCTAAGATATTTGATGAGTTCAACGAAGCCAAAGCTGCTGGCATTGAAACAAAGCCAGTGCTTGTTGGTCCAATCACTTTCCTTAAAATTGGTAAAACCCATGGTGAGCACTTCAATACACTTGAGCTGCTAGATAACCTTCTACCAGTTTACGAAGAAGTGCTGAAAAAACTTGAAGCTGAAGGTGCTAAAGTTGTTCAAATCGATGAGCCTGCTCTAGTGCTTGATTCTAACGATGAAACCAGAGCTGCTTACAAAAAAGCATTTGCTAAGCTTGCCGCTGCTTCAAATCTTGAAATTTTTGTTGCAACTTATTTTGACGATGTTGCTGAAAACTTGGAAACAGCACTTAATCTTCCAATTGCAGCATTGCACTTAGATTTAGTTCGCGCTCCACAACAGCTTGATAAAGCACTTGCTGCTGCTCCTGCTAGCCTTAAACTATCACTTGGTGTAGTTGATGGTCGTAACGTTTGGAAAAACAACTTAGCAAACTCGATTGCAACTGTAAAAAAAGCAGTTGCAAAGCTTGGTGAAGATCGCGTGATTGTTGCTCCTAGCTGTTCACTTCTTCACACTCCAGTTGATTTAGAGCAAGAAGAAAAGATTGATGCTGAAATTAAACAATGGTTAGCTTTTGCTCGCCAGAAAGTAAAAGAAATCAGCGCTATCAAAACTGCTGTTACACAAGGTGAAGGTGCCGTTGCTGAAATTCTTGCTGAAAACAAAGTAGCAAATGAAACTCGCAAAACTTCTACACGTATTCACGATAAAGCAGTGAAAGCACGCGTAAAAGAAATTTCAGCTGCAATGCTTAATCGCCAATCCTCTTATAAAGAACGTCGTGAAGCACAAAAAGCACTTGGTTTACCACTTCTTCCAACCACAACCATTGGATCATTCCCACAAACTCCTGAAGTTCGCGCTGCCCGTGCGAAGTTCAAAAAAGGTGAATTGACCCAAGCGCAATATGATAAGTTTTTGGAAGAAGAAACCACCAGCTGCATTCGCTACCAAGAAAAAGCAGGCATCGACGTGCTTGTACATGGTGAGTTTGAGCGCAACGACATGGTGGAATATTTTGGTGAGCAATTAAATGGTTTTGTATTTAGTCAGTTTGGTTGGGTGCAAAGCTATGGTTCGCGTTGTGTAAAACCACCAATCATTTTTGGTGATGTATCTCGTCCAACAGCAATGACTGTGCGCTGGGCTGAATATGCACAAAGCCAAACTAAAAAACATATGAAAGGTATGTTAACAGGCCCTGTAACTATCTTGCAATGGAGCTTTGTAAGAGACGATCAACCTCGCTCTGCAACCTGCAAGCAAATTGCATTGGCAATTCGTGATGAAGTGATTGACCTTGAAAAAGCAAATATCCAAATCATCCAAATTGACGAAGCCGCACTTCGTGAAGGCTTACCAATTCGCAAAGCTGCATGGAAAGACTATTTACAATGGGCTGTTGATTCATTCCGTATCACCGCTTCTGGTGTGAAAGATGAGACACAAATCCATACCCACATGTGCTACTCTGAATTTAACGATATCATTGAAGCCGTGGCTGATATGGATGCTGATGTTATCTCAATTGAAACATCGCGCTCAGCAATGGAGCTTTTGGAAGCATTTGTAAACTTTAAATATCCTAACGAAATTGGACCCGGCGTGTATGATATTCACAGCCCACGCGTACCAAACAAGCAAGAAATGACCAAGCTCTTGCACAAAGCTCTTGAAGTGCTTGAGCCTGCACAAGTTTGGGTAAACCCTGACTGTGGCTTGAAAACACGTGGCTGGAAAGAAGTTGATCCAGCACTAATTTCGATGGTTGAAGCCGCTAAAGAAATACGTGAGGAAATCGCTTCGGGAAAGCTTAAAAAGGCAAGCTAAGCGTTTAACGCATACAAAGGCTTCGCCTTCTTCATACTATATAAAGCGTGAGTATTTTACTCTTGATTATAATCATTGGTCATAGAGTTCGTGATTTTGACCACAGCTATCACAAAATATACAGAAATAGCCACTACCTCTTGTCAGGTGGTGGCTGTTTTTTATATAAGCAGCGTAATAAAAACGGCTCCCTTTTAGCAGACAGATTCTATAAGAGGATTTTACGATTAGAAGGAGTAATAACATGCCTCGCCTTTTCAACATCGAAGTGCACGGGGTGATATTTGAATCAGTTCCTGCACT
>CAYGPX010000006.1:0-16228 GCA_964351935.1 uncultured Rickettsiales bacterium
GAGATAATCTATGTGTTGGCGAATGTCAAAGAAAACTATGATTGCGGTCGCATTTTTCGCTTTTTTTCGTGAAATTGAAGTGAATAATTTTTCTATCTACTACTAAATATCTTTATTGATTTTGGACATGATACTAGATATGGTGTATTGTACGCAGTAAAGAGCAAGGTAACGCTCTGTTTTTGGCCATGCAGGCAAAATGGGTAAAATACAGGGCGATTTTCATGCGTGAAGGCCTTAGGCAGCCAAATCAGACAGCAGCGGCTTCAGCTCCAAATATTTTGGGCTTTATGAATAAGCTTTCAGACCATCGTGACATTATGTTTGCGATGGGCATTGTGGCTATTCTTGCCGTATTGCTGATTCCTGTACCTACCGCATTACTCGATTTGCTGCTGGGTATTTCTATTACATTTTCGGTGCTAGTGTTGATGACTGTATTGTTTATCTCACGCCCGCTAGATTTTAGCTCATTTCCTACCATTTTGTTGATTGCTGCCATGTTTAGGCTATCGCTTAACATTGCCTCCACGCGACTCATTCTTTCAGAAGGTCATACAGGACGCGATGCAGCTGGCCACGTGATTGAAGCGTTTGGTGACTTTGTAATGGCGGGTTCGGTTGTTATTGGTGCAATTGTGTTTGGCATTTTAACGGTAATTAACTTTGTGGTGATTACTAAAGGTTCAGGTCGTGTGGCAGAAGTAGGCGCGCGTTTTACACTTGATGCAATGCCGGGTAAGCAAATGGCGATTGATGCCGATCTTTCAGCTGGCCTTATCAACGAAGAAGAAGCGCGGGTGCGCCGTAAAGATTTAGAAAATGAAAGCTCGTTCTATGGAGCAATGGATGGTGCTAGTAAGTTCGTACGTGGTGATGCCGTAGCTGGTTTGTTAGTGACCTTCATTAATTTTATCGGTGGTATTATCATTGGTATGGTACAAAATGGCTTAGGCTTTTCAGAAGCGCTTGAAACCTACACGGCTTTAACGATTGGGGATGGATTGGTCTCGCAAATTCCTTCGATTATTGTTTCCACCGCTGCAGGTTTGCTGGTGACAAAAGCAGGTGCGATTGGCTCAGCCGATAAGGCGGTGTTTGAGCAGCTTGGTCGTCATCCTCAAGCACTCGGTATGGCAAGTGCCCTCATTTTGGGAATGGGCTTTATGCCGGGAATGCCGCTGATACCATTTGCCCTTCTTTCAGGTGCTACGGGTGGTTTGGGTTGGTATATTTATAAAGGTAACCTTAAGCCAAAAGAAGAATATGATGAGCTGTCGTTGAAAGCTAAGGGTAAATCTTCTAGCACTGGAGGGGCTGCGCAGAAAGCGACCGGAGGGCAGGGGGCAGCTGCAGGAGCTACAGAGGAAGAGCCTGTTAGTAAAACCCTTCACATCGATAGTATTCGTCTTGAGCTTGGTTATGGTTTGTTGCCGCTTATTAACTATGAAAAAGGTAACCGCCTGCCGGATCAGGTGAAAGCACTCAGAAAACAATTGGCGCGTGATATGGGCTTTATTATGCCATCGGTGCGTATTCAGGATAATATGCAACTCGGCGGAAACGAGTATGTGATTCGTGTGAAAGAAATTGAATCTGCTCGTGGGCAGGTGCGGCCGGAAATGTTGTTGGTGATGGACCCAACGGGTGGAAAAATTTCGCTCTCTGGAGAAGATACAAAAGAGCCAGCCTTTGGCTTGCCTGCAAAATGGATCGCAGAAAGCGCGCGCGAAGAAGCGCTGTTTAGAAACTATACCATTGTTGATCCGCCAACCGTGATTACGACACACCTGACAGAAGTCATTAAAGAAAATATTACCGACTTACTTTCGTATGGTGAAACCAAAAAACTGTTGGATAATGTGGGTGAAGACCACCGCAAACTGGTGGATGATATTGTGCCTTCTAAGCTGCCTGTGGGTGTGGTGCAGCGTGTACTTCAGCATTTATTAGCTGAAAGTATTTCTATCCGCGATCTTTCAACAATTATGGAGGCGCTGGCAGAAGTGGCGGCTTCGACAAATCATATCATTACGCTGACAGAGCATGTGCGCGGGCGTTTGGCGCGTCAAATTAGTAATGCTAATTTGGGAGATCAGGGTTATGTGCCGATTCTTGCGCTTTCACCTACGTGGGAGCAACTTTTTCAAGAGGGGCTTGTTGGCGGTGAAGAAAAACAGCTTTCTATGCCACCAAGCAAACTGCAAGAGTTTATCACGGCTGTAAAACGCTCGTATGAGCAATTTGCGATGAAGGGTGAAAGTCCTGTTCTGTTGACAAGTCCGATGATTCGTCCTTATGTGCGTTCTATCATCGAGCGATTTAGACCTGCGACTGTGGTGATGTCACAAAATGAAATTCATCCTAAGATAAAAATTAAAACGATTGGGCAGCTTTAAGTGATTCAGCCCTATCCAATTGTTTTAAAGGAGTAAGCTAATGTACCTTTTTGTAAAGCTATGGACTCCTAAGCCTGCATGGTATGAATTACCGCTAGAGGCGCGGGTGAGTTTTATCAAGAAAGGGCAGGAAACACTGCATAATATCAGCCATACAATGGAAACAATTGCATGGATGGAAGTGCTTGAGTCAGAAGCACCTCATAAAGGCCCTTATACTTATTGCTCGGTGTATAAATTTTATGACAAGTATGATGCGGATGTGTTCCATAAAACGATGGTTAAATTTAAGTGGTATGACTATTTTGAGCAAATTAATGTTGTAGGAGAAGTTGAAAGCCCCGGGGCGGTTCTACAGCGCGTGATAAGCTTGCAGCAAAAGAGAGATGCTTAACAATTTTTTATAAGTAGTGGCTATGGTTTAAGTGCAATCGTTCCAGTCGCTATTTTCTGGTGCTTGGCGTGAAGATAAATTATAATAGATGAGATGCTGATTTTAAGGGTAGTACATCTATGGTAGACCCACCAAAGCCAATTTCAATTCATTCGCCTGTGCACTCATCACAGAATACCTATGCTGCGCGAGACTTAGTAACGCAAATTAATGGCACACCAAAAGATATTCCTATTGGTGCGCTCTTAGAAGGGAAGGTGATTTCACAAAGCCCATCTGGCCTTACGACGCTTCAAACATCGCATGGTGATATTACATTCCAAACGCAAATAGGCTTGCTAAGAGGCAGCTTGGTAACCTTGCGTGTTACAGCAACTTCAAACGATTTTCAGGCCAGATTAGTCACTATTAACGGCCTTAATTTACAAGAGTATCTAGGCGGAAGAGGTGGTGTCTCAGATCATTCAGCCAGAGTAACCACACCGTTTACTCTTCCACAAGATGAGGTGGTGCAACCTTCTGCTGATTCAAACACGCGTGCACTTCTTCAGCAAGGCGAGCAAGGAAAAGCAGGAGCGAGTGTCGCAACAGAAGTGGCGGATTCGGTCTTGCGACGTAACAGTCTTTTACAGATAACGTTACTTTCGCCTGATAAAGCAGGTATTGCAAAAATATTAGAAGCATTGCCACCTGCGGTACGTGAGCAGCTGTTATCGACGCTGCAGATATCATTAGACAAAGGAAATACACAAATTACACCCAGAGTAGCGCAAGAAGTATTGGCGCGTGTGGGCAATATACTTGACTTTAAGGTGCTGAACTATCAATTGCCCACGGCAGCAACTCCTACAACAACGACGGGTGCACAAATAAACGCTAATGTTCCATCATCACAAGCACCAACAGTCTCACCATATCAAGCCGGAAATGCAACCACACCTAATGCTAGCCAGCAAGGTTATCAAAATAGTGGTGGTACGCAAGTAAATAGCGCTTCTGTTGCTAATTCTGCCGCTGGCTTTGGTGCTAATGCTCCAACAACATCGGGATTATCGCCACAAGTAGCCGATGCTTTATCGCAGAATCTTACAATTACAACGAACCCGAAAACGGGCAATGTGAGTGTACAAGCGCTGGTAATAGGGCGTGAGCCTAATGGGCAAACGGTATTAAAGACCCCGCTTGGTATTTTTCATACCTCTGCAGCACTCACCAAGGGTACGGTGCTGGAATTGGAACCGCTGGCGATTGCTTATGTTGCATCCAGCACTTCAGGACTTACCAGTTCCACTCAGACATCAAATACACAGGATGCATTTGGAAAGCTACTCAGTTTCTGGAAATCGTTTGGATCGAGCGAAATGTTACAGTTAATGCAGGATACGGGAAAGACACAGGCGTTAATTTCTCGTTTTCCTAATGCAGATACTAATTTAGGCGCAAACCTACTTCGTTATTTTTCTGCGCTTGGAAAAGCAGATGCTCCAAGCTTATTAGGAAGACAGCTTACCAGTCACTTAGAGCGCACCGCAAGCGGCAAAGAGCAGCTAGAGCAATTGGGGCGCGATTTAGGTGTAAATCGTCAGCTATTTCAGCAGTCTCAGTATGATTGGAAAACGCTAATTTTTCCCGTTGTTTCGGATGATGTATGGTATGCAAATCGCTTAATGCTGAAAGAGTATGAAGGTGAAAACGAGCAGGAAGAAAGAGAGCATGGTGTTAGGTTTGTGATAGAACTTGATATGGAAAAGCTAGGTGCGCTGCAACTGGATGGATTGGTGCGGAGCACTCAAAAGAAACAATTCTTTGATTTAACCATTCGCAGTCAGCAACCTATTCCGGATGGCATGAAGCAAGGCATTCTTACTATATTTCACGAGGCACAAGAAGATTTAGGCGTGGAAGGTCAACTTGCGTTTCAAACCGTACACCAACTCCCAAATATCACTCATGAAGCTTCAGCAGTAGGGGTAGACTCTGCAGGAAAAGACGATTCAATTATTGTCTAAGGTGTTTTAGAAAGTTTTCTAAAGTATTTCTTTTTTACCGGGGAATTGGCGGGCTTTAACATCCTTTGCATAGGCTGCAGTAGCGCTATCTAGTGCTTCTGCCAGTTTACCATATTGACGTACAAATTTGGGCGTAAATTCAGTAAATAACCCTGCCATATCTTCAGTAACTAGAATTTGACCATCGCAGTTAGATGAAGCGCCGATACCAATAACCGGAACAGATATTTCTTTTGTCACTTTATCCGCAAGTGTAGCCGGAATGGCTTCGGTAACTATGGCAAAAGCACCTGCTTGCTCAACTGCTTTGGCATCAGCCAGCACGTGTGCTGCTGCTTCTGTGCTACGACCTTGATATTTATAGCCACCTGAGGTGGCTGCATGTTGTGGCATTAAGCCCACGTGTCCCATCACAGGAATGCCACGCGCTACTAGGAATGCGATAGTTTCTTGCATAGCAATGCCGCCTTCAAGCTTGACAGCTTGTGCGCCAGTTTTTGCCATAATACGACTCGCTGTTTTAAAGGCTTGCTGAGGGCTTACCTGATAACTTCCAAAGGGCAAATCGACGACGACCAGTGCGCGCTCTGAGGCTTTCACTACAGCCTTTGCGTGCTCAATCATCATTTGTGGTGTTACAGACAGGGTTGAATCCATGCCATATACCACCATACCTAGCGTGTCTCCTACCAATAGAATATCGGCATGCTTATCAAGAATGCGTGTAAAAGGCGCGGTATATGCGGTAAGGCACACAAGTGGTGTAGAACCCTTACGTGCTCTTATGTCGGTAATGCTAAGACGTGTTTTAAGCTGTGCCATAATAAATAAACGATGTTAAAATTGTTTTTTGTTTTCTTCATTCACCACCACTTCTTGTGGCTGATTCATTGGAAAGCTAAGTGTTACAGTGGTGCCAAGCCCTTCTTCACTTTGTAAGTCGAAGGTGCCATGCATAATTTCTGTAAGTTTCTTTGTCAAGGGGAGTCCTAGCCCTGTGCCTTCATAGCGGCGGCTAAGGGCACTATCCACCTGACCAAAAGGGGCAAGTGCTTTGGAAATATCTTTCTGGGCAATACCAATACCTGTGTCGCGGACAATAATTTGAATTTTTTCAGCTACTAAATCTTCTCGTATAATGAGTTGCACTTCACCATCTTCTGGTGTGAACTTGACCGCATTTGAAAGTAGGTTCAAAATAACCTGCTTCATGCGTTTAGGGTCAGCTTGAATAATAATATTTTTGGTAGGAACTTGTTCTACTAAACGCACTTTTGCATCTTTTGCGCGTGGTTCTACTAAGCGCATACAGCTATGAGCAGATTTTGAAAGATCCACATCAGTGAAATCAACCTCAAGCTTTTTGGCTTCTGCTTTTGAATAATCTAGAATGTCGTTAATGAGACTGAGTAGGTGCACGCCTGATGTATTAATATCGCTGACATATTCTTTATATTGTTCGTTGTGAAGTGGTCCCATCACCTCATCACGAATAATTTCTGAGAAACCAATAATCGCGTTTAATGGGGTGCGTAATTCGTGGCTGACATTTGCTAAGAACATAGATTTTTCTTTATTTTGCATTTCTGCGCGCGCTTTTGCGTCAGCAAGTGATAGGTTTTCTTCATGCTGCTTGTTAATAATTTTTTCTGCACGGCGTGACGTGAAAAAGAGTGCAAGATAAAGTAATAGAAATGTTGTAATGATACCGCCGGTAACTGTGAACTGGAAGAGTTTAAGTTTTTCAATTGGCGAAGTGTTTTCGTAATAAAAGCTCATGACTACATCACTAGGTTTTACCGCACCTGTACATGTGTTGCCGACAAGTTTGATATTTACCTGAACAATAGTTCCTTTTTCAAGCGTGCCGTTTTCGTCATATTGTCCAGCAGAGGTAATAACGCGGCTGGCAAAATTTTTGGATAGTGCTTGATGATAGAGGTTGCCTTCTGGCCCTGTGTCTTCAAAATAAACAATATCACGATTATGCGTTGAAAAGAATGCTTTCTCAGGATTATTAAATAAAGAAATTTTGTTGGCAGGTAGCGTATCAAGTATCAAGCGACTGGCTTTGCTAAAACGTTGAAACGTAGGTTTTTTTGTTATATCGCCGGCAGGTGCGTTTTCTATTTTTCCTAACGATGGTGAATAGGGACACCAGACACGATTAAAATAATAGTTTGCAGCATGACGCGAATCTTCAATAAGCGGTTGTTCAATCAGGCTTTCAACGGCAAAACGTCGAAAATACTCTCCCGCGAAGAAAGCTGCTACCATCACAAGCAGAAAGGAAATAACAGAAATATAACGAAAATAAGCCAGCATATGTTAAATTCTGCTACGGTGTTTATATCAAAAGACGCTTGATTTTATAGCACCTCGTTGTAAATTTTGCAAAATGATAAGGATATTTATTAATGAATAACTCACCAATGATGCAAGAAGCGCTGCGTTATGCACAACTTTGCGCTAAGCATAATGAAGTGCCAGTGGGGGCGGTAGTGGTTGATAATAAAGGAAATATTATCGCAGCTGCAGGAAATGAGGTGCTACTTAGAAAGGATGTTACCGCACACGCTGAGATGCTTGCTATACGTGCTGCGAGTGAAATACTTGGGAGTGAGCGCTTAGTTGATTGCGATCTTTACGTTACGTTGGAACCATGCCCCATGTGTGCTGCGGCAATTAGTATGGCGCGTATTCGGCGTTTATATTTTGCCGCCTATGATGTTAAAAGCGGGGGGGTGGAACATGGCGCTCGTGTTTTTGAGGCGAGCTCATGTCATCATAAACCTGAAGTCTATGGTGGATTATACGAACAAGAAGCTTCACAAATGCTAAAATTGTTTTTCAAAGGAAAACGCTAGCATTTAGGTGTTAGCTATCCGTTTTACGCTCCAATGCACTAATAAGCCCATCAACGCCACTTCGGTTGATGATAGAGCCAAAGTCAGAACGCTGTACACCAATCAAGCTAACGCCCTCAGCAATAATATCAAATACTTTATATGCACCATCTTGGTGACGAATTTTGTAATTGACCCTAATGGGCTGAGCAGTCGTTGAAGAAATAATGCGGGTTTCTACTAAGAACTCGTTTTTGCCTTCACTGCGCGTGTTTCTAAGCTCGATATTCTGATCAGTATATTCCTGAAAGCGTGGCACGTAACTCATCACCAGAAACTTTTGGTAAAGCTGGTGGTAATGATTGCGCTGGGTTGTATCCGTATCTTTCCAATATCTTCCCATAACAAAACGGGCCATCCATGTTGTATCGACGTTATCCAGAAACACCTGAGTGAGTTGCTGCTCTTTATCGCTTGCACTAAGATTTTCTGATTTTATAAGTGTGATAGTTTTATCAACAATGCCTCGGACAAAATCACCAGCCCCGCTAGCAGACGCTGCATGCGAGGATAAAGGTGCAAGTGAAAGCAATAGCACTAAAGCTAATGAATATATGAAGGAATGTTTTATCATAAATGTTGTGTCCAGCAAACTATAGGGGCGCACGAGGCGTGCCATTGCGAACTTTATCCTCTCTGTTTTGTAGGTACAAACTGCGCAAAGCGGCATAAGGATCAAGAGAGGTGCGATCAATTTCATTTGTGATATCCAAAGCTGCTTCACGTCCATCAACGATAGCAACGCCTCTGTAAGCAAGGTGAGGATAGTCATCTAATATGTAAAGTAGTGGGTTGCTCAATGTATCCACCACACGGCCACCTGCGTCTCTTGTGCTTGAAGGGCCAAGAAGCGGTAGCATAATATATGCTCCGGGTCCTGCTCCGTACACACCGAGTGTCTGACCAAAGTCTTCATCCCTTTCGGGCATTCCTGCAGTGCTTGCAACATCCATAATGCCTGCTGCTCCCAGAGTAGAATTTATGGTAAAGCGCCAAAAAGTAGTGCCTGCATATTCAATATCACCTTGTAACAAAGCGTTTAACAATGTTACCGGCGCAGATAAGTTATCCAATATGTTGCTAACACCTTGTCTGCCTTCTTTAGGTACGATGAAACGATAGCTTTTAGCTATTGGTTTTAAAATAAAATCATCTAGCGTGGTGTTGAAGCTATAGATAGCGCGATTGACGCTTTCGTAAGGGTCATAAGGCTCTTCGTAACCGTTATGGTCTGAGTATGGCTTTTTTGCGACGTCCGCTGCATAAGCGCCAACTGTCGTGAACCCAAAAAAGCTTATAGCAAAGAGTGCTGCCACTGAGCACGTGCGTATAAATAAATTTTGCATTAAACTACATTCCCCTAGCAATGTTATGCCTCTCCCTATAAGCAGCATAACGCAGTATTTATTAATAAATACTTAACAACGCCTCTTGTGACGTCTTTTATATTCTATACGGTATTAAAAGTAACTTTTAAGTCAGAAACCCAAAAATCCTCAGTATCCGCGCGTGGCGAGTATAGGAACATCTCTTGAATTTAGAAAGAATAATCAAATAATAGGTAAAAAATGCGATAGCATTTCGAGGTCTATGTGTTGCTTTTTTGCAACTGTTGCTGTTTTCCACTTGTTTTTTTGCAAATGAAGAAAAGGGCATCCTGGTCATCTCTGTCTTTAAAAAGTGAAAGCTTGCGCTCCTCTAGCCACAATAAGTTGTGACGTTTTGCTTCCTCTTTAACATAGGATGCAAGGTGGAGAAAGCGATCTTGCTCTTGGTCGAGTTCCCATTGTTTTTCAGTAGCAGGGAAAATAGTGGCAACAAATAGTCCGTTTGGCTTAAGTGTGCTTGAAATTTGATGTAGCAGTTCGTCGAGGGAGCTAAAATAGTGTAGTACTCTTAATGCAATGACGATATCAAATGATTCCGAGTAGGTGCCTAATAACTCTTGAGCGTTTCCACTAATGAGTTTGCTGTAAAGTAACTCGTCTTTATACATTTCGCGTTCAAGTTTGTTTACCGCTTTTTCTGAGAGGTCGATACCAACTAAGCTACGAATAGAGAGTTTTTCGCGCATAGCGATAGCGGTCATCCCTCCCATGCAGCCTATGTCGAGTAGATTTTTTGAAGAGCTAGTCTCATTTGTTTCTAAGTGGTTTAACAGCATGCTGCGTGCGCTGATATGGCCCTGATAGCTTAAGTCTTCCAGCAGTTTGCGGTAATCATCTGTTAGGTAGTCTGAGGTTTCACGGATAAGAGCCGTATTAATTTGGCGTATTCTTTCAGAAAATTGTAGTTTAGAGAGATAATATTGTGCCTGCGTAAAGCTTTTATCATATTTCAAGCAGTCATCAAAGCAGCGTATAGCGATGGGCTTATCTTTCTTTTCTAGGTAGCATCGTCCTAGGTAATAGTATGCCGTGGCATTTTCAGGCTGAAGAAAAGTCACTCCCTTAAAACGCATGATGGCATCGGAAAAATTACCCTTATAAAAGTGATATTTTCCGAGTTTAATATTATTTTCTGCAATATTCCCGGCTTTATTTATCAGGGCGGTGATCTTCTTGCTTAAGTCAATAGCATGCATTCGCGCAGTGATGGTACTACGTATTTTGGTCATTAGCGTTATAATAGAACTGCTTAGTTTCTCTATCGCCAGTTTAAAATAATTCTTTCTATTCACGAATAATTTGCCGATTATCTATAATGCGCCCATCTGCTTGACTATACAGGGGCTGTGCTGTATAGGAAACAACAAAAATTAACCCTTTAGCATTTTAGGTATTAATTATGTCTTTTATTGCGGCGCGTCTGGCAAGTATTAAGCCATCTCCGACTATTGCGGTGACAAATAAAGCCAGAGAGCTGCAAGCAGCAGGTAAGGATGTGATAGGACTTGGTGCGGGTGAGCCGGATTTTGATACGCCTGAAAACATTAAGCACGCAGCTATTGAGGCTATCAAGGCCGGTGATACTAAATATACCGCTGTAGATGGAACGCCGGCGCTTAAAAAAGCAATCTGTGAAAAATTTAGTAAAGAAAATAACATCGCATATGAGCCGGCCAATATCACGGTAGGAACAGGTGCCAAACAAGTGATTTATAATGCCTTTATGGCAACGCTGAATGCAGGGGATGAAGTGATTATTCCTGCACCTTATTGGGTTTCTTATCCTGATATGGTAGCGCTTGCAGGTGGTGAATCTGTTTTTGTTGAATGCAGTGCTGAAGATGGATTTAAATTGCAGCCAAAGGCGCTGGAAGCGGCAATTACAAAGAAAACTAAATGGCTTATTTTAAACTCGCCAAGCAACCCTACAGGTGCTGCTTATAGTGTTGATGAACTAAAAGCTTTGGGTGAAGTGTTGAAGGCTTATCCTCATGTTTATGTGATGTCTGATGATATTTATGAGCATATTGTATATGGTGACTTTGAGTTTGCAAGCATTGCTGGTGTTGTGCCTGAGCTAAAAGAGCGCACTTTAACATTAAATGGTGTTTCAAAGGCCTATGCAATGACAGGGTGGAGAATTGGTTTTGCCGGTGCGCCGGTGGCACTAGTTAAGGCTATTTCGGTGTTGCAGTCTCAGAGTACATCAAATCCAAGTTCTATTTCGCAAGCCGCTTCTGTTGAGGCGCTGAAAGGTGATCAGTCTTTTCTTGCTGAACGCAAGGCAGTGTTTCAACGCAGACGTGATAAAGTGGTGGCATGGTTAAATGCTATTGATGGCATTAGTTGCAATACGCCAGAGGGGGCATTTTATGTATTCCCAAGTTGCAAAGGGTTGTTAGGTAAAAAAACACCTGCAGGTAAGTTACTAGAAAATAGTAATGATGTGGCGACCTATTTGCTAGAAGATGCGTTGGTGGCAGTGGTGCCGGGCATCGCATTTGGAGCAGAAGGCTTCTTTAGAATTTCGTATGCGACATCAGACGAGGTGCTTGAGACAGCGTGTAAGCGTATTGCAGAGGCATGCAAAAAGCTTGACGATTAGTTCAATTTTAGGCAATTTGAAATTATCACTTTTGGGTTGAAGTGTTAATAAAGTCTTCTCATATTGTAATTTTTTAGAAAATGAGAAGTATTACACTAAAAAATATGACACTATTGAACGATGGATGGTGGGTATTTGCGGGTTAAGTGTTTTTGTAAGAGTGCAAAAATAAAATATGATTCTTAGAGGAAGTAAGGGGTAACTGGTATGCGTGTTTTAAAAAATAATGCAGGTTTTACATTAGTAGAGCTTTCAATTGTGCTGGTGATCATCGGCTTAATTGTATCGAGTGTGTTAGTTGGGCAGGATCTTGTGCGTCAGGCAGAACTGCGTGGAACGGTTACTCAGTATGAGCAGTATCAGGCAGCTGTAAAAACATTCCAAACAAAATATAATGCATTACCGGGTGATACCACAGGTGCCGCTAGTTATGGCTGGACTGGGAATGGTAATAATGATGGTGTTTTGGAAGTGATTGCGGATGGTTTAGGTGGTACGGCTGCAGATGATAATGTTTATTTCTGGTCACACCTTGGTGCTAGCGGCGCAGGGCTAATTTCAGGCACATGGGTTGGTGGTACTTCGGGAAGTATTTCAGCCGATGGATCGGATATTGCAACCTCACTTCCTACTACAAAAGCAGGAAATTATTGGGGTGTGCATAGTGAGAGTGGTGTTAATTATTATGTGATTGGTGTAGCGGCTCCAGGCGGTGATGGTGAATTTGATACAGCCTTAACACTGCTTGCAACGGATGCGCTTTCAATTGACACGAAGCTTGATGATGGTCGCCCGGGTCGAGGTATTGTGGTTGCTCGCGGTGCGTATAATAATGCAACCGCAGTAGCGGTAGTTGTTGACTCTGCGGCGCCAACGGACACGGGGTCTGGTTGTACGTATGAAGATGGTGCAAATAGCATACCGGATGAGCGTTACAATACGGCAGAATCATCAGTTGCGTGTACACTTAGATTGCGTTTCTAAAAACGTAGAGTAGTGTAGCAAGAAATTTACATATGGAGCAAAGGCAATGAGAATGTTAAAGAAAAAAAATCAACAAGGGTTTACGCTGGTAGAGCTGGCAATTGTGTTGGTGATTATTGGTTTGATTGTATCGAGCGTGTTGGTAGGGCAGGACTTAATTCGTTCAGCCGAGCTACGTGCCACTACCAAGCAGTACCAAGAATTTCAGGTGGCGGTGAATACCTTCATTAATAAATTTGGTCAAATTCCGGGTGATATTGAAGGAGATGTTTATGGCCTAACGGGTGGCTGTGATGCTGGTACGGCAGGTGATGGTGATCAAAACGGTATTATTACAGAGCTTGCAAGTGCTACAGCTATCTCTGATCACGATGGTGAGATAGCGTGTTTCTGGTCTAATTTAACATCTGCAATTACGGGTTATGTTCCCGGTACTTATGATGGTGACGACACTGTGGCAGATGTGATTGGTGAGAACTTGCCGCAGATGAAGTTAGGTACTGCCGGCTGGGGTGTTTATGGCGTGAGTGGCATAAACTATTTTATTACGGGTGTGATAGGTAGCCAAACTACCAATACGTATAATACACGTAACGTATTTGTGCCAGTGGATGCGTTTAATATTGATGATAAAATTGATGATGGTGTTGCAACGACCGGAAACGTGGTTTCACGCGCGGCAACTGCCGCAGGTGCGCCTGATTTAGCTGGTCTTGTCGGCTGTAATAACACAACTACAGGGGTTTACACCTTTACGGGTACAGCAGCCGCTTGTAACTTACGTTTTAAAATGGTGACATTCTAAGCGCGTTGGTCTAAAAATTTTATGAAAAGGGTCGGGTTTTCCCGACCCTTTTTTTATCCGTATCATTTTTATGTGCAAAATATTAACGATTGGTATTTGAATAATTTGCTGGTAAATATGAAGCGCGTAAACATATTGTTAGATATTTTATTTTGCAACTGATGTAACCCCTAAACGTATAACGTTTCTATGCCCTATAAGTCCTTACGTGATTTTATTGCAGAACTGGAAAAAAAAGGCGATTTGGTACGCGTGAGTGAACCGGTTTCTACCGTGCTTGAAATGACCGAAATTCAGACGCGTGTACTGGCAGAAAAAGGCCCAGCGTTAATGTTTGAGAACGTACAAACCGAGCATGGAGAAAGCACCATGCCAGTGCTGGTGAACTTGTTTGGCACGGTTGAGCGCGTAGCAAAAGGTATGGATACGGTGCCGGAAAAACTCAAAGAGCTGGGAGAGTTGCTGGCCTTCTTGCGTCAGCCTGAACCCCCCGGTGGCTGGAAAGAGGCCATGGCGCTTCTGCCTATTATGAAAAAAGCATTGGCTATGAAGCCAAAAACAGTCAAAAAAGCGCCGTGTCAGGAAGTGGTGCTAACGGGTGATGCTATTGATCTTTCTAAACTGCCAATCCAAACCTGTTGGCCGGGCGAGCCTGCGCCACTCATTACGTGGCCGCTGGTGGTGACCAAAGGCCCATCTGGCAAAAAAGAAGATGCATTTAATTTAGGCATTTACCGCATGCAGGTGGAAGGTAAAAATAAAACATTGATGCGGTGGTTAAAGCATCGCGGTGGTGCTCAGCATCATCAGCGCTGGAAAGATAGCAAAACTGAACCATTGCCCGCTGCTGCCGTGATTGGCGCTGATCAGGGTACGATTCTAGCAGCTGTGACACCTGTGCCAGATACACTCTCTGAATATGAATTTGCAGGGCTGTTGCGAGGCAAGAAAGTGGAGTTGGTGGAGTGTAAAACCGTTCCACTTAAAGTGCCTGCTGAAGCTGAAATTGTGCTGGAAGGCTATGTTAGTTTGGAAGACTATGGCGACGAAGGCCCTTATGGTGATCATACCGGTTATTATAATTCGGTAGAGCCGTTTCCGGTATTTACGATTACTGCTATAACCATGCGAAAGAATCCGATTTACCTTTCCACTTTTACCGGTCGCCCGCCTGATGAACCTTCGGTGCTGGGTGAGGCACTTAACGATGTGTTTGTGCCGCTTTTAAAACAACAATTTCCTGAGATCGTCGATTTTTGGTTGCCGCCTGAGGCTTGCTCGTACCGTATGGCGGTGGTATCGATGAAAAAAGCCTATGCAGGCCATGCAAAGCGGGTGATGATGGGGGTGTGGTCATTTCTTCGCCAGTTTATGTATACAAAATTTGTGATTGTGGTGGACGAAGATATTGATGTACGCAAATGGGAGGATGTGATTTGGGCAATTTCTACCCGTGTTGACCCCGTACGCGATACGATGATGGTGGAGCATACACCGATTGACTATCTTGATTTTGCGTCGCCTGAATCGGGTCTTGGTAGTAAGATGGGGATTGATGCCACCAATAAACTTCCACCTGAAACCAAGAGAGAATGGGGTGAGTTGTTGTATATGGAAGAAGAAACCGTTAAAAAAGTATCTGAAAAATGGCAGCGTTATGGTATTCCCGGTGCCGGTAAACCGATTTGGAAGAAATAAAGATGATGTCAAAAAGCACCGTAAATATTCTTGAAATTCAGCAATTGGCGGCTGAAACAGTAAAGCAAGCCGTTAAAGCAGGCGCAAGTGCTGCCGATGCACTGGTGATTGATGGCACGAGTCTTTCCACAGGCGTGCGTCATGGGAAGGTGGAAACATTAGAGCGTTCAGAATCTACCGGCATTGGCTTGCGTGTATTTGTTGGTAAGCGTCAGGCGATGGTTTCAGCGTCTGATTTTCGTGCAGCCACACTGAAAGAGTTGGTAGAGCGTGCTGTATTTATGGCAAAGCTTGCGCCAGAAGATCCTTACGCATCGCTTGCGCCGCGTGAGCGTTTGGTCACTGAAATAGCTGAACTCGATTTATATGATGCCAACGAGCCTTCGGCTGATGCGCTGCTAGATGAAGCAAAGCAGCTAGAATCGCTTGCGCTTTCGCATGAAGGTATTACCAACTCGGAAGGAGCGGATGCTTCCTATGGCAGTAATCATATTGCGCTGGCAACGAGCGATGGTTTTGAAGGTAGTTATCGCAGCTCGTCTCATTCGCGTTCGGTATCGGTATTGGCGGGTGAAGGCACAAAGATGGAACGAGATTATGGTTTTAGTACCTCGCGTCATTTAAAAGACCTTGGAAAAATTGATGAGATTGCCGATGAGGCAGTCAGTCGTGCACTCAAGCGCTTAAATCCGCGCAAGGCCAAAACAGCAAGTGTGCCGGTGGTGTTTGACAGGCGTGTTTCACGCGAATTGCTTGGCAGCTTTGCCAGTGCAATTAACGGTGCATCGGTGGCAAGAGGTACTAGCTTTCTAAAGAATGCAATGGGCGAGCAAATTTTTGCTAAAAATATTCATATCATTAATGACCCTTTAAGAAAGCGCGGGCTTTCTTCCAAGCCATTTGATGCAGAAGGTGTTGCGCCTAAAAAGTTGGATTTAGTCAGCAGTGGCACGCTCAACACATGGCTGCTTGCGATGCATGCGGCGAATCAATTGGGGCTAGAAACCAATGGCTGCGCTTCGCGCGGCCTTTCGAGTGCG
>CAYGPX010000007.1:0-15584 GCA_964351935.1 uncultured Rickettsiales bacterium
ACCATTAACAACTCAAGTGAAGATTCGGATTTGCCATCAATCACGCTATCAGCGGAAAACTTCCCCAGCTATATTTTATCAGAACTCTTTCCTGAAATTACTATGCTTAATGGCATTGATGTTGTTTCCAGCACAACAGCAACAGTAAAACTTTCTGATTTAAAAGAATTAGAAACTATTGATTTTAACATTACTAAGGCAGAAGGAAACGTAACACTAAAAGAATATTTCCCCGATACATTATCACTCAAAAATCTAAAAGCTAATGGAAAGATAAACTTAAATGACAATTCACTCTTGTTAAGCACGCTTGAAGCAAAATTTACTGATGTCACCTTTAATGTTAATGGAAGTATACAAAATCTCGGCACATGGGAAAAGCCAGAGATAGTGATGGATACACAGCTCCATATTTATGATATTAATACTGATATGCTAGGGCTTTATTGGCCTATTCCACTTGGTGTTGAAGCACGCACATGGGTTGTCACTAACCTGTCAGAGGGTAAAGTTACCAAGGCAAAAGGGCAGTTTGTCATTCGTGAAGGAGAGTATGGAAAATTTCCTTATCCTGCTAAAATGATTGATGCTACCGTAGAATTTCAAGGTGTTACAGCACGCCTTCCTGATCCACTTCCACCTGTTGTAAATGGTAATGGAAGTGCCTACTTTGACGCACATCATATGAAAGTTACTCTCGCTAATGGTGAGCTTTTAAATTCTGAAATTATAGACACCAGTGTTATTATACCTGACTGGTGGAAGGAGCCTTATCTAGACCTAAATATAAAAGGCATAGCAGAAGGTGATGTGACTGATGTGCTAGAGGTAGCAAAACGCTATATCCCTAAAGAAAGTCAAACTACAAATAGCACTCTATCACTCCATACGATACAAAATGCAAGCGGAACCGCAACCACCTCTCTTTCTCTATCACTGCCCCTTGCAGACAATATCGCTTATGAGGATGTAGAATTTACCGTAACAAGCCAACTCACCAATGCTGGTGCAGAAAATCTATTTCCCGATATTTCACTGGAAAAGGGTGAACTCACTGTTACCGTTACGCCTCAAAATGTAGTAGTAAAAGGCGACGGATCTTTTGCCTCTGTTCCACTTAATTTAGATATTACACAAAGCATAAGTGATAAGCCGCGCACTCAATACCATATAAAAACTACCGCACCGGCAAGTGCTTTATCAAAGCTAGGCCTTGGCACTATTCCCTATATTAGCAATGAAATTGCACTTGATATAACGGGTGAAAAAAGTGATTCCGCACATAATATTTCAGGAACAGTTGATGCTAAGAATTCGTCTATTATTATCCCTACACTTGGATATACAAAAAAAATTGACGTTCCATGGATGCTTTCTTTTTCAGCAAATCAGAATGATCAAAAATCATTTAATATCCCGCAATTTGAAATAAAAAGTCTCAATTTCAATGCAAAAGGAGAGGTTAAATTATCCCCAGATAAATCTATTGAGAAAGCAATTATCTCCCCCCTTTCCTTTGATAGCAATCAACTTGAAAATATAACCTTTATAAGCAATGCCGCACAAAATACTATTGCGCTAAAAGGCAAAACGCTCGATTTAAGTAAAGCAAAATTTGGAAGTTTTCTGCAATCATTAGATAAAGATGATAATAAAAAAGCACTTAAATTTAATGCTGAACTAGATACATTACTTCTAAAAAACGACGGCGCATTTCGTAATTTTAGTGCCAAGCTAGAGTGCCAATCATCCTTTTGTCAGCTGGTTGATGTTTATACAAATCCGGGTAATGATAACTACTTGGTTGTTAACTTAAAGCCTACCGCAGAAAAGCATACGCTGATGGTAGAATCTGATAATGCCGGAGCGGTTATCAACGCGCTTGATATTTCAAAACATATAAAAGGCGGACAACTAGAAATCCAAGCCGTTTTAGATCGTGATAACAACTATACGGTTGCTGATGGCATGGTTACTATCTACGATTTTATTGCCATTAAAACACCACTACTTGGCAAACTTTTTACACTCGCCTCATTTAATGGAATTCTCGATTTGCTTGAGGGAAAAGGCATTAATTTTAAACGTTTTGAAGCTCCTTTTAACTATCAAAATGGTATACTTACCATTAAAGATGGCAGAAGCTCTGGCGCGTCAGTAGGAATCACCGCTGAAGGCTCTATCGACACCAACACCAGCCAAATGAATATTAATGGCTCTGTGGTGCCGGCACAGGCAGTTAACACACTTGTAAATAAAATTCCACTCGTGGGCACCATAATTACTGGAGGCGAATCGCAAGGTGTAATTGCTGCTAGCTATAGCATTAAAGGGCCTATCGAAAATGTAGAGGCATCCGTTAACCCACTCTCCATTATTACCCCTGGTATTTTACGTAAGCTGTTTGAAATATTTCCTGATAGCATCCCGGAAAATAAGCTGCCCGATGCTATAACCACTCAAGAGAAGCCAGATAAAGAAAAGCTGGATGATCTATGGGAAAAGAAGAATAACCCAGAAGAAGATGCTCAGCCCAGCATTACCCCTTAAACACCAAGCTCATCCACTGTCCAAGCGGATAACGCGATGATAAAGTTAAACCCACTTTCTCATGAGCGGGAATCACTTCATCTTGTTGGCACGCCAGCAAGCCTGAAAGCACAGCCTTTCCTTCCGCTCTTAAGTGAGATTTAAGCTCTTTAGCCATCGCAATCAAAGGTGCTGCCAATATATTACAAAGAATGAGATCATATGGCGCATGCTCGCCCACTTCTTTTGCCATATACCCATCACTTTGCACAATAACTGCTTTATTTTTTATGCCATTAATAATAAAGTTTTCTTTGGTTACTTCCACTGATGGCGCTTCTATATCTGCTGCAACCAATTGTGCTTTAGGCCAAAGTTTTGCGGCTGCAATAGCTAAAATACCAGAGCCACAACCCATATCTAAAATTTTTTGTGGCATAAAGCCACTATCTGAAATATCGCAAAGCGCCTGCATGCAACCCGTTGTTGTTTCATGCTCACCGGTGCCAAATGCCATCTTAGCATCCACCTCAATCGCAATTAATCCCGTTGGAATTTCTTCATTTTTATAATAAGAAGAATGAATAAAAAATTTACCAACAGCAAAGGGCTTAAAACGTTTTTGTGTTTCACTTACCCAGTCAACATTTTCAAGCTGCTCAACTCTGGTTGGAATGTCTATTTTTAGCTCCGCTGCTTTTACGCTTATCTCGTGTTTTACCTGCTCCAAAATTTGCTTACTTTCGGTGAATACTCGCACCACCCATTTGGTGTTATTCTGCTCACTTTCAAAACAGCTAACCGTGCATTCAAAGGCTTCAAGCGCATCTGCTACCGTAATAGCATCGTTCACATTTAGCAAACATTCTAATTGCCAACATCCCATGCTATGCTCATTTGCTTTCATTATAATTTTTCACCTTTTTCAATTTTAAACCCTCTAAGCAGCGCTTCTGTTTCCATCGGTTGCTTGCCTTGCCTCTGGACTAAAATTGGGCGCAAAACACCCTCACCACATGCAATGCTCAATCTATCATCTATCACTTCGCCCGCTTGACCAATTCCATCTACTGGCTCTGCCAACAATAGCTTTATACGTTCATTTTTATAGGTAAAATACATCGCAGGATAAGGGTTAAAGGCCCTTATTTTTAATGCAATTTCACTAGCAGGCTTTTTCCAGTTTATTGCACTTTCTTCTTTTTTAATTTTATGGGCATAGGTCACACCATCTTGCGTTTGCTTTTTGGGCTTTAGTTCACTTAATTTATCCAAAGCCTCAACAATCAGCTCTGCACCCATCACTGCTAGTGCATCATGCAAGCTTCCTGCTGTTGTATCGTTATTAATAGAAAGTGATTTTTCTAACAGCACATCGCCTGTATCCAGCCCTTCATCCATTTGCATAATAGCAACACCTGTTACATTATCGCCTGCTTCAATTGCGCGCTGAATTGGTGCAGCACCACGCCACCTTGGCAACAGCGAAGCATGAATATTCAAACAGCCTTGCTTTGTGCCGTACAAAATTTCTTTTGGCAGCAAAAGTCCATACGCCACCACCACGGCAACATCGGCCTTCAATGCACTAAATTCCGCTTGTGCTTCGGTGGTTTTAAGTGAAACAGGAGTGCGCACCAAAATCCCTTGCTCTAAAGCATAGTGGTGTATTGGGCTTAGCTGCTCCTTCTTGCCGCGCCCAGAAGGGCGTGGAGGCTGGCTATAAACGCATAGAATTTCATGTCCTGCATCTATCAGCGCTTTTAACGCGCTAACCGAAAACTCAGGAGTGCCCATAAAAATGATGCGCATTATTCTTTCAACTTTTTGATTTTTTTAACTTTACGCATAATCATCTCGCGTTTGAGCTTAGAAACGTGATCGATAAACACCACGCCGTTTAAATGATCCATCTCATGCTGCACACAGGTTGCCAACAGCTCATCACATTCCATCACCTGTTCTTTACCGTAATAATCAAGATATTTTACCGTCACTTGCTTGGGGCGAGTGACCGATGCGCGTTGCCCAGGAAACGACAAGCACCCTTCTTCATAGATATTTTCGTCTTCAGAGCTTTTTGTGATTACCGGATTTACCATGTATATAGGATTCTTTTTGCCATCTTCTTGAAAATCCATCACCAACACACGTATGTGCTTTCCCACCTGCACGGCAGAAAGGCCAATGCCATCTTCAGCATACATGGTTTCAACCATATCATTCATAAACTTTTGCAGTTCGGGCGTTACTTTCTCAACCTCTTGTGAGCAAAGCGAAAGTCTAGGATCAGGTGCGGTTACAAGTTCAAGTATAGCCATAATAAATAATTCAAATTATCCCGTTAATATCCTTTAAATAGCTTCAAGCCGCTTGAGTGAATCTTCCTTTCCCAACACTTCCAGCACTTTAAACATACTTGGCGACATGTGCGAGCCAGTAATGGCAGCGCGAATAACACCCATCACCGCACCAAGCTTTAAGCCTTCTTGTTCACAGAAGTTTTTCATCGCTAGTTCAAGATTATCATGCGAAAAAATATCAATTTTCTTTAATTCAGCAATCACTACTGAAAGCAATTTTTTACCTTCATCATCCAGAATTTTAGCTGCTTTTTCTGTAAAATCTAACGGCTTATCACGCGTTAAAAAGCCAGCGCTTTCAGCAAGTTCAGGCAGTGTTTTTGCACGCGATTTCAACTCGTCCATCAGCGCAGAAATAGCGTTGCGTGTGTTTGCGGCAATCTCTTTTCCTGTGTTTTTCGTCATAAAACGCTCTACTTCACCTACCAAACGCTTATTATCTGCCTCGCGGATATAGTGTCCGTTGATGTTTTCAAGCTTTTTAAAATCAAACCGCGCAGGCGATTTGCCAATGCTTTCTAAATTAAACCATTCAACTGCTTTTTCGGTAGGAATAATTTCGTCATCACCATGGCTCCAGCCAAGACGCAATAAATAGTTACGCATTGCCTCCGGCAAATAACCCATATCACGATAAGCTTCTACGCCCAGCGCACCATGACGCTTTGAAAGCTTTGCCCCATCAGGCCCATGTATCAACGGAATATGAGCAAATATCGGTAAATCCCAGTCCATGCCGTCAAATATCAATTTTTGGCGCGAAGCATTTGTTAGGTGATCATCACCTCTAATGATGTGCGTGACACCCATATCGTGATCATCTACCACCACCGCCAACATATAGGTTGGTGTACCATCACTTCTAAGTAGTACCATATCGTCCAAATCTTTATTCGGAACTACTACCTTACCCTGAACACGATCTTCAATCACCGTTTCACCTTCTTGAGGCGATTTTAAACGAATGACTGGCTTTACACCCTTGGGTGCATCTCCAGCAGGGCGATCGCGCCAGCGGCCATCATAACGAAACGGCATTTTGGCAGCCTGTGCATTTTCACGCATAGCTTCCAACTCATCTTTACTGGCATAACAATAGTAAGCTTTGCCTTTCTTTACAAGTTCCTCGGCTACTTCCTTATGGCGCTGTGCACGTGAAAACTGATAATACTCGCGATCATCCCAATCAAGCCCCAGCCATTCTAAGCCGTCTAAAATCGCATCAATTGCTTCCTTAGTGGAACGCTTACGATCAGTATCTTCAATACGTAGTAAAAACTTACCGCCTTGATTGCGTGCATAAAGCCAATTAAAGAGCGCCGTACGTGCGCCTCCAATATGCAAGAAACCTGTTGGTGATGGCGCAAAACGAACCACAACACTCATAATGAAAAACCTCTTTTAAACGCGCTTATAATTGTTGTGCACTTTATACTATAGGTTTTCACAAAATACAAAGCCTGTTGACAACAGAAAACTATCAACTAATGATAGCGCTCTTTTTAATAATTTTTGTTCAATAATTTTTAGGTATTAAACCATGCAAGAAAACAAAAAAACAGAAAGCTGTAAGAAAATGGCTTGTCTGAAAAAAATATTAACCATAGTCGTTGCGCTAATTATTCTCCGTGCCATTTGGGTGTTTGGCTTTATGCCGGCAAGCTACAGCATTCAAGCACCTGAGGCGACCGCAGCAAGTACTTGCCCAACAACAGACACCCTAATAGGTAAAGCAAGTTATGAAACAGCACCAGTTGCCACAGCTGCTGGAGCAATTGCAAGTGCAAATGCTTTACTTGTCCCAAAAGCAACAACTGAGGCCAACTTGGCTTTCAATGACTATAACTGTCCAAACCCTGCCTGTGCAAAGAAAACCCAAGGCCCTCTTATGTTAGCTCCGTTTGCTGGTGATCCAACTTCATCAAGGTTTACTTTTTGGGCGATGGCTGCAACAGCAGGAAGCTTTTTTACAACCATCTTCCATTCTGGTTTAATGGGATACACATGGAGTGAAACAGTTACCTGTAATTAGGCAGCACTTTCATAAATACAAAAAAGGCGTAGCTTTACAAATGTTAGCTACGCCTTTTTTATTAGTGTTATAGTCTATATTTAAATATCCAATAACATCTCGAGTGCTCTCTTTGCACCAACCACACGCGCAGTGAGGCTTTGATATTCGCCCATCAGTACCAGCTTCTGATCAGCTCTAATTTTTGTTTTAAGAGGGTTTCTAGTAATATAATTAATCAAAGCTTCAGGGTTTTTGAAGGTGTTGTTGTAAAAGCTAAGCACAATGCCCTTGGCACCTGCATCAAGCCTATCAACACCCGCTTTTACGCAAAGCTGTTTAATAGAAACTGTAGAAAGTAAATTTTCCACCTCTTCCGGCAATGAGCCAAATCGATCAATTAACTCCACAGCAAACTGCTCAACATCTTCTACAGTTTTAAGCATCGAAGCACGCTTATACATGCCAAGCCTTAACTCTAGGTCTTGAATATAAGTATCTGGAATAAATACAGATAAACCAAGATTAATTTGTGGCGAAAATCCAATTTCACTCACCTGCCCTTTAGCACCATCTTGCTCGGCCTTGGCAGTTTCAATCGCCTCTTTTAGCATTTCTTGATAGAGCTCAATTCCCACTTCACGCACATGGCCTGATTGCTCATCACCTAGCAAATTACCAAAACCACGAATATCCATATCGTGACTTGCCACAGTAAAACCAGCGCCCAGCGTATCAAGACTATGCATCACTTCCAGTTTTTTCTGCGCCATTTTACTTGGTTTATGCCGCGCAGGTAGCGTGAGGTAGGCATAAGCTCTCAGCTTTCCTCTTCCAACACGTCCGCGCAGTTGATAAAGCTGTGCGAGTCCAAACATGTCGGCACGGTGAATCATAATAGTGTTAGCAGCGGGCACATCAAGCCCTGAGCCAACAATGTTGGTTGCCAGTAACAAATCATACGTGCCATCGTAAAACGCATTCATAATATCATCAAGTGTATCAGGCGTCATTTGCCCATGCGCTACCACCATTTTGACTTCTGGCACCAGTTCTGAAAGTTTAATTTTTAGCTCATCCAAATCGCTAATGCGTGGTGCTACATAGAAAATCCGCCCACCGCGATAATGCTCACGCAAGATGGCATCGCGAATCACCACCCCATCATAAGGCATAACAAAGGTGCGTACCGCAAGCCTATCTACCGGCGGTGTTGCAATCAAACTTAAATCACGTATGCCTGAAAGCGACATTTGCAGCGTGCGCGGAATAGGTGTGGCCGAAAGCGTTAACACATGCACATCCGCACACAGCTCTTTTAAGCGTTCTTTCTGTACCACGCCAAAAAGCTGTTCTTCGTCCACAATCACCATTGCCAAATTCTTAAAGCTAATATTTTTGGCAAGCACCGCATGCGTGCCAATAACAATATCCACCTTACCTTCAGCTAATAACCGCTTGGTTTCTTTGGCTTCTTTTGGTTTGATCATGCGTGAAAGGCAGCGTATTTCTACGGGCATTCCTTCAAAACGCTTTTTAAAATTGGCATAATGCTGACGCGCCAGCAGCGTGGTAGGTGCCGCCAGCACCACTTGTGCTGACCTCTCTTTAGATGCCGCCACAGTGAATGCCGCACGCAACGCTACTTCGGTTTTTCCAAACCCAACATCACCACAAATTAGCCTATCCATTGGCTTTCCTGAGGCTAAATCCTCCATCACTTCTTCTATGGCGCGCAATTGATCTTCCGTTTCGGCATAAGGAAAGCGCCCACAAAATTCATCATAAAGACCCGGCATCGGGAAAAATTTTGGCGAACGCTTCACCAACCGCTCTGCGGCAATTTTCAACAATCCATCGGCAATAATACGAATACGCTTTTTAAGCTTCGCTGTGCGCGCTTGCCAGCCTGCACTTCCAAGCCTATCAAGCTTCGCCACTTCTTCAGAGCCATAGCGACTAAGCATATCCATATTCTCAACAGGAATATAAAGCTTATCACCACCTTCATAGATAATACGCAGGCAATCATGGCGCTTGCCACCGGCTTCAATCGTCTCAAGTGCTTCAAAACGGCCAAGCCCATGCTGCTTATGCACTACCAGCTCGCCTTCGCTGAGTGATGATGTTTCGGTTAAAAAGTTTTCCGATGCACTTTTACGGCGTTTAGCACGCAAGATGCGCTCGCCCAACAAATCTTGTTCTGAGCAAAGCACTAGCGATTGATCTTGAAAGCCTCGCTCCAGCCCCATTACCACTAGACCAATTATCCCCGCTGGCAGCTTCGAAACATCCTGCCAACGCTCTAAGGTTTTAGTAGCAAGCTCATGTTCTTTCAGAATCTTTTCTATTCGCTCACGCGAGCCTTGCGAAACACAAGCCACCAGCGCACGTATGGTATGGCCTTTCTCCTCGCTTTGCGTGAGCAGATATTGCTTAAAATATTCGATAGGATGTTGATTAGCTAGCTTGGCATCCGCAATAAAATTTGGCAATTGCTTATAAGTAAAGGCGTGAGTGGTAACATTTTCACGCTCTTCATGATATGGCGAAAACGCAATGCTTGCATGAGATTCAAGCGCATTCTGCCATTCTTCTTGCTTTACATAAAGCAACTCAGGCACAATGGCATGATACGCCTCAACCTCTTTCAGGTTACTATCCATCGCTTCTTTTCGCGCCTGATAGTGATCTTCAATGGCAGCATTACGCTCTTCTACGGCCTGTGCCACTAGATGGTCTTGCGAAATCACCACCTTGTCAAAATAGTTAATTATAAAATCTAACTTATTGTAGAACAAAGGAAGCCAATGCTCCATGCCTGCATATTTTCGCCCTTCTGATACTGCCTCATAAAGCGCATCATATTTAGTCGCAACTCCAAACAAACGTCGGTAATGCTCTCTAAAGTGAGTGATTGACGCTTCATTTAAAAAGACTTCCGATGCAGGAAATAACTCAAATAGCTTACGCTTCTCTTTTGTCGTCATTTGTGTAAGCGGATCAAACACGCGAATCGTTTCAACCGTTTCACCAAAAAAATCTATCCGTAAGCCTTCTTTATGGCCGGGAGGAAAAATATCAATCAAGCTTCCACGCAGCGCATATTCCCCAGGATCATTTGCCGTAGCGGTGCGCTCATATCCATTATGCAACAAATAACTTAATAATGTGTCGCGCGGGCAATCTTTCCCTGCTTCAAGATAGAGTGAATGCTGTTTTAATACTTCTGCAGGTATCACACGTTGTAACAAAGCATTCACTGTCGTGATAATAAGGGTGTTAGAAAAGTTTCCTTGTGCCAATCGGCATAGGGCTTTCATTCGACGACTAACAATATGTGTAGAAGGAGAAACCCTATCGTAAGGCAAACAATCCCATGCGGGCAGAGTTATAATTTCAATATTGCTTGCAAAAAACTGAATATGCTTTGCAAGTGCTACCAGATGTTTGTCATCACTAACAATATGCAGCACTGGCACTTCACTTTTTTTTACCAGCTCTGCCAACACAAGCGCATCTGCTCCGTCTGGAACAGACGTAAATAAGTGTGCATCCGATGTGTTTTTAGATAGATTCAGCGCTCCAATATCAGAAAGTTTCATCTGGTCACTTCACCTCAATTCCAGCTTCAGCATCAGTTTTTTTACTTAAGAGCCGGATCTCTTTTATAAAACTATCAACATATTTTTCAGGAGCCTCAAGCGAACCGGTCAGCCACGCATAAATGTCCCAGTCACTCTCTTTTATAAATTGCTCGTATAGTTCCAACGTATCATCATCCATACTACTTAAACGTGCCCTTGCAAACCGCCCAAGTAGGAAATCCGTCTCTTTACAGCCACGATGCCAGCTCTGGTAGAGTAGTCTCTTTAATCTGGTCTCTTTATCATTCATAACCAACCGACCTCGCTTTATACTGTATTTTACATATCAAATTGTAGAAAATTAGTTAATGCTATTAACAAAAAAACCGCAGAAATGAAAGTAAAATAACCTTCAAAAAAACTTTCCTAGGCCCACGCTAGCCTTTTGACGTGTCAATCACGTTTTTTCAAAAAAAGTGAAAAAAACATGTTGCTGTGAAGCGTTTTTTTTTGCATTCATAGAGGAAGTAACGCAAGGAATATCAAATAGCGCTAACACGCTTTACAAACCTGATTTGCTAAGTCAGGAGGGAGATTGTTTTGTCTAACTTTGGAAAGCAACACGATACTTATGCTGGGGATTTATCACCAAAAGAAGCGTGGGAGCTACTAAAGAAGGATAAGAAAGCACAGTTAGTAGACGTAAGAACTGTTCCTGAATGGGCGTTTGTGGGATACCCTAACCTCTCCTCTTTAAAGAGGAAGTTGATTCTTATCAGCTGGAGAAGATATCCACAGATGCTTCCGAATCAAGAGTTTGAACGTCAGCTTCTAGAAGAAGTGCCTGATAGGAATACACCGTTACTATTTTTGTGCCGCAGTGGAGGTCGCTCGCTTGATGCAGCGATTGCCATGACAGCAAAGGGATATAGCACTTGCTATAATATTGCTGGCGGTTTTGAAGGGGATCTCGATGAAGGTAATCACAGAGGCACCGGGAATTGTTGGAAATCGGCCAATTTACCTTGGGAGCAGAATTAATGCAGGTTGCTGGAATAATAAATAATACACAAACACAAGATAACACCGCACTTGCCAGCGTGTGGAAAAATATAAAAGAGCGCCTTAAAGCTATTTATGGCGAAGCAACTTTTAAAAGCTGGATGCAGCATATTGAGCCACTAGAATCATCTGGAAATCAGATTTTACTTGCTGTGCCAAGCCGCTTCATCCGCGATTGGGTATCTAATCACTATTTGCGTAAAATTGAAGCGCTATGGCGCGAAGAAGTGCCATCCATTCAACGTATCGAACTGGTAATACACAAAAAAACAGTCGCAAGAAGCAACCAAACCAATACAGATCAAAGCATTCACACCGTGAGCGGCACAGATATCACTGGCAAAAACATCACCAGCCTGCCAAGCGCGCCCATTGCGGATGACGAGCCTATTTCATCGCAACTAGATCGCCGCTTCACCTTCGATAATTTTGTGGTTGGAAAATCCAATGAACTAGCATATTCCGCTGCAAAAGCAGTTGCTGAATCACCTACCACCATCCCCGGCAGCAATCCACTATTCATTTATGGCGGAGTTGGCCTCGGAAAAACCCATCTGATGCATGCAATTGCATGGCATATTAAAGAGCATCAACCTTCCCGTAGAGTGGTTTATCTCTCTGCTGAGAAGTTTATGTACCAATTCATCAAGGCGCTGCGTGAGAAAGATGTAATGTCTTTTAAAGAGCAGCTGCGTAGCATTGATGTGCTGATGATTGATGATGTTCAATTCATCTGCGGCAAAGACAGTACGCAAGAAGAGTTTTTTCACACATTCAACGCGCTGATTGACCAAGGCAAGCAACTCATCATCTCCGGTGACCGCTCACCTTCTGACCTTGAAAGCATGGAAGAGCGCATTCGCTCGCGTCTTGGCTGGGGATTGGTAACAGATATTAACACCACCACCTACGAACTACGCCTTGGCATCTTGCAATCCAAAGCCGCTCAAATGCCATATGTCACCATTCCAAAAGATGTTATGGAATTAATGGCATCAAAAATAACCACGAATATCAGAGAGTTAGAAGGCTCTCTTAACAAAGTAGTTGCGCATGCAACACTCATGAAACGTGATATTACAATTGATGCTGTCCGCGAGACACTCTCCGATATATTGCGAGCTAATGGCAAAGCAATCACTATTGATGATATTCAAAAAACCGTTGCTGAATTTTATCAAATTCGTATGGCAGATATGACCTCAGCTCGCAGAATGAAATCGGTTGCGCGCCCACGTCAGATTGCAATGTTTTTAGCCAAACATAATACCGCTCGCAGTCTATCTGAAATTGGCCGCAGATTTGGTGGCAAAGATCATACCACCGTCATACATGCAGTGCGCCGCATTGAAAGCTTAATGCAGGAAGATAGTGAGCTTGCAGGAGATGTAGCACAACTAAAACGCACCCTATCCTAAGGGGGCGTTTTAGGCCCTGCCCAGCAACTTGAATTTAAACACAAAATCAGTTACCCTTGATTGACACAAAAAACCAAGGGAAAAGATAATGCTACATAAGAAACCGCTCAAGATACTCCGCGTTGCAAGCCTTACTCTGGTGTTGGTGTTTTTTTCTACATGGAATTTAGATACTAACTACGCAACCGCAAGCGAAACTAATGAGTATCGAGAAAGGCTTAGAAATATTGCTCAGAATGACATCAAAAAATGGATGAACAACCCGCAAATTATAGCAGCAATCAAAACGCAGAACGAGAGCAACAACCTACTGTCACTTACCGAAATAGAAAAACTTGACCGCGAATGGCAACTGCAACTCAATAATATCAACCAGCCCCTCATAAAGAAAACTATCGACAATGACCTTTCTCTTTTCTTGCGTCAAAAGCAACTAGAAAGCGACGGCCTCTATCGAGAAATTATGATCGTAGATAATCGCGGTCTTATTGTAGGAAGCAGCATTAAGTCTAGCGATTTCTTGCAAGGAGACGAAGCAAAGTGGCTGCAAACATTTAAAGTAGGACCAGGCGCCATCGTTATCGACAACGTAACTTACGATGACTCCGCTCAGGCATTTCAGGCACAAGTTAGCCTCACAATTTCAGAGGGAGACGAACCAATTGGCTCGATCACGGTCGGAATAGATACGGAGCAAATGGACTATCGTAGCCACTAACACCACCCTAACAAAACTATATTTATGGCTGTGCCATAAATATCACACAATTCCGACCTCTTTCTATGCGTTTAGAGAATAAATATAAACCAATAGTAGTATTTTTATACTTATTGAATCATCTACTATCTATAATTAAACTCAATTTAATTTTCCATTATTAACCAAAAGTTGAATTGCTGCCACGCACAATCGATAACCCTTTAATTTAGAAAACATCTATGCTACTGCTTGTTTTCGACAAGTAACTTTTAGCAATAATTTGCTTAAATAAGTTTGGTGGAGAGCATTAATGAAAGCGATAAACTCTTACAACTCAAAAACACGCACCTTACTCGCACTTGCGACACTTATACCCGCAATAGTAGCATGCGCACCTACTGAATCAGCGCAATGCAGTAGGCTAATCTTCCAGCCACACGGCAGCAGCGCCTTTAATAATTCAGGACCCGCTTGTTCTGAATCACGTATTTATACCTATAATCCACAGCTATTTGAGCATCAAGCCACGTGGACGGAAAGCAGCAAAAAAGTTAGCACAGCATCCGATGATGAAGATGGTTCAAAAAAGAAAAAGTCATCAATCTAGTTAAGGCATAGCATGCAACAAAACCAGAGACCTGTTATTATTTCTATTGCACCAAATGGTGCACGTAAAACAAAAAGCGAACATCCTAACATTCCCATTTCTCCTGATGAAATTGCAGCCGAGGCTAAGGCCTGCCTAGCAGAAGGAGCATCACTTCTTCATCTGCACGTTCGTAACGATGAGCAAGGACATATCCTTGACACTGAACGCTATATAAAAGCAACCAGAGCCGTTCGTGAAGCAGTCGGTGACGATTTAATTATTCAGGCTACAAGTGAAGCATGCGGCATCTATACAGCCGAACAGCAAATTGCCGTAATGAAAGAATTAAACCCTGAAGCAGTTTCACTTGCAGTGCGCGAGCTTGTGCCTGACAGCGCTCACGAGCCTGCAGCAAAAGCCTTCTTCCATTGGCTAGAAAAGCAAGGCAGCTGCCCGCAGTTTATTCTTTATAATGACGAAGACACCAAACGCTTTTTCGATTTAAAAGCGCGGGGCATTATCCCTGCCCGTTTCAACTTTATACTATTTGTACTTGGACGCTACAGCGCAGGACAAGTCTCCTCACCTTCTGACATACTTCCCTATTTACATGTACTAGCCAATCAAGGAAAAGCCTCAGAAAGCATTATTTGGGCAGTATGTGCCTTTGGTAAGCTGGAGGCTGCTTGTATGCTTAATGCTGCGCTACTCAATGGCAATGTACGTATCGGGTTTGAAAATAATATGCACCTGATGAATGGCGATTTAGCACCAAACAATGCAGCACTTGTAAAACAGTTTGCTATTGCTAACGCGATATCTGCCAGACCTATTGCAACAGCAAAAGAAGCAAGAAAATTACTTTTCTAGCCCCCGCTAAAATTTAAAGGAAAGCGTAAAAGCACCAAATTCATCGGAGCTTTTCTGCTCTTTATATTCCCTGCTACTTACAATATACGTATACCCTAAGCGCACATCAGCAAACGTGATTGAAGCACCTGCCTGAAAGGCACTAACAAAATGCTCTTTAGTAACTGAATGGCTATCTTTAAAGGTATTGCCATCGAGAAAAATATTTTGCGCAACTGCACGCCCTTCTATTCCTGCAAACAAATACCAACTCATATCTTTTGTGGGAGAAAAGAAATCAGACCCAGGTAAAGAAGGACGAATTAAAGGAGGCCCATAATCAGCTGGCAAGTCATATCCAAAGCGCGCTATTGCACCCGTTGAAGCGTAGGTGTGCACATTTCCTAAACTTCCGCCTAAATGTGGCGTAATATCAGCAGCAAACCCAAAGGGGCTTACTTGATAAATACCGCGCC